>CADBQK010000468.1 GCA_902796775.1 uncultured Lachnospiraceae bacterium | reverse complement strand
GGCATTGATAAGTACAGGGCTATTCGCGGAGACTGGAGGATCAGCGAGAGGAGACTGCTGATCTATGCTGTCTTTGGGGCGCCGGGAGCTCTGGCCGGGATGCTTGTTTTCAGACATAAGATCCGCAAGCTGAAATTTATACTGCTGGTACCGCTCATTCTGATTGCAGAGCTTTTCCTGGTTATAGCAGTATGGGGACGCCTTGGTCTTTGAAGGTAATATCCTGAGAAACAAATCGCTGTTATCTCTAACAGACTTCAGAAAAAAGAATGGATGACAAAAATACAGCCGCAGACTTGCAGGAGTCTGCGGCCATTGTTTCATATTCACTGATATTCAGGGGAATAAATGCTCATTTCTATTTCAGCATCTGGTTGTGCGTATATTCAAGTGCCTTTACAAGTGTGTTCAGCCTGCCCATACTGGAGGGGACAGAACTGAAAATGGAGATGATATAGTTACCTTTTTTTGTGTAGACGATGCCGGAATCGTTTGTTACATTATGCCGGCCTCCCATAGCGATCCAGCCTGCTTTTGAGCGGGTTGTGTATTTACTTTTTAAAGTTCTGCGGATGGAGGAAACAGCAGGGGATTCAAACATTTTCCCAAGACTCCTGCCGGTGGAAGAACTATTAAAATAATCATAGTTCTGCATCCATATCTTAGCCATATTTTTAGCGGAAAAGTATCCGTAGCACCGGTTTCCGCCGGATCGTTTATACTTTGCAGAAGCCTTTTTAACCCATTTATTGAAATGTCCGAATCCGTAACGCTTTGCGAAACTGATATAAGCACTGTTGTCAGAGTATTTCAGAATGCGGCGGATCGTTCCCTTTCGGGAAGAAAGGACGCTGGGCTTATCAGCTACGACACTGACGACCAGCGGGCCTTTGATCGTGCTGGCGGAGTAATACTTTTTGTTCGCGTTGTAAGCAATACCCTGCATGGTGTTGATATCGACCATGACAAAGCTGACGCTGCGGCCGCCCCTTTCAACAGAACGGATGGCCGACTTCAGTCTTTTTTTTGCAGAAGAAGAAGGGGTATAGCCTCGGATGCCGGTTATGGATTTTGATCCCTTTGCCTTTCCGATATATTTCTGGATCAGCTTTGTACGTCCGCCGGTCAGATTGCCGTTCTTCTTACTAAAGGTGCATTTTACGCCATTGATCTTGTGAGTGCCAAAGAGGCGCCTGCCTTTTTTGTCATAGTAGCAGAGACGCTTTCCGTCTTTAATATAGTAAAAGCGGTTTTTGACAGCACCGCCGTTTTTAGTGATGTACATCCAGCTGCCGTCGACCTTATGCTCGCCATAGACTTTCTTCCCATCTTTATAAAGCCATGTCTTACCGCTTTTTGTAACGAGCTTGTAATTTCCGGAAGAGTTTTCCGTTTCTTTTTCCGTCTCCGTTTCGGAAGCTGATTCGGTCTGCGGTGTTTCCGAAGAAGTCTGTGTATCCGAAGTGGCCGGCGCTTCTTTATCAGATCCTGCGCTTCCATCTTCTGTGACCGAGCCCGTCGTTGAGGAAGCATATGTACAAACAGATACAGGAACAGCTGCAAGCGCTCCGGCCAGAAACAGGGTGATAAACAATCGATTCAGTCGAGTTCTCATAATAGCCGAGCTCCTTTCTATGATGTAAAAGATGCTGGTCAGCATCAGATAGACCGGTCCTTCACAATTCATACAAATGAAGTGAACAGTCCCTATTCTATCACAACACACAAATCATAACAAGACAGGAATCGTTTGTGGACGGCGCTGTCGGACGCAGGCAGACAAAGGGCGGGCTGTGGCCGGGTATGGTTGACGAATCCTTCGGAGACAGAGTATAATGAACAGAAGATTTAACTGATCCTCCTGCTTGACATAGTGAAGAAGGGAGATTGCGATGAGGGGTAATGAAATGGAAAACCGTTCGTATATTGGCTGGGAACAGCTGGAAAATTTTATGATCGATGCATTCGTCGGATATGGTGTGCCCAGAGAAGATGCTGCAGTATGCGCGGATGTTTTGCTGGAAGCAGAGCGCCGAGGGATCGACAGCCATGGCTGCAATCGCCTGAAACCCATTTATCTGGACAGGATCGAAAGGGGTACATTGCTGCCGGTCACGGAATATGAGATCCTCAAGGAGACTCCTACGACGATCCTGGCGGATGCCCATGATGGTATGGGAATGGTGGCGAGCCGCCGGATGATGGATGCTTTGATCGAAAAGGCCCGGACTTATGGTATGGCCGGAGGTGCGATCCGCAACTCCACTCATTACGGAATTGCAGGTTACTGGGCATTAATGGCAGCAAAGGCAGGTATGGTCGGGATGACCGGTACAAATGCAAGGCCGTCGATCGCCCCTACTTTTGGTGTAGAGAATATGATGGGTACGAACCCGCTGACGATTGCCATTCCGACAGACGAGGAATTTCCGTTCTGTATTGATTGTGCGACCTCTATCGTACAGCGCGGCAAAATTGAAGTTTATGCAAGGGAGGGGAAAGATACTCCCGCAGGCATGGTCGTTTCAAGGGATGGCTCAGCTCTGACAGACAGCCAGCAGATTCTGGAGGATCTTGTAAACGGGGCTGCAGCACTTGCCCCGCTTGGCGGGATTGGTGAAGAGATGGCCGGTTACAAAGGATATGGTTATGCCGCCGCAATAGAGATCCTTTCTGCTGCATTTTCAGGAGGAAACTTTATGAAAGCCCTGACCGGCGTGGCACCGGACGGAAGCCCCCGGATGTATCATCTCGGGCACTTCTTCTTTGTGGTCGATCCGGACGCCTTTATCGGGCAGGAATCCTTCCGGAAAACCGCCGGGGAGATCTGCCGTCAGCTCCGGGCCTCTAAAAAGGCTGCCGGACATGACAGAATCTACACCGCCGGGGAAAAAGAATACCTGGCATGGCTGGACCGCAAGGATAAGGGTGTACCGGTCGGAAGCAGTGTCCAGAAGGATATTCTGGATATCCGGGATAAGCTGGGGCTGGACTATCATTTCAGTTTTGAAGACAAATAGGAACTGTTTTTTGAGAGCGTGTCATTAAAAAGTATAAAGAAAGAGGAAGGCAAATTAAGATTATGTATGATTATCTAATAGTAGGAAGCGGGCTGTACGGAGCAGTATTTGCGCATGAAGCAGCGGCAAAGGGCAGGAAGGTACTGGTGGTGGACCGGAGGGAGCATATTGCCGGGAATGTATATACAGAAGAGACCCGGGGGATCCATGTGCATAAGTACGGGGCGCATATTTTCCATACAAATGATGAGAAGGTATGGAATTATGTAAATCGTTTTGCTGTTTTTAATCGGTTTACAAATTCCCCTGTGGCAAACTATAAAGGGGAATTGTATTCGCTGCCTTTCAATATGTATACATTTAACAAGATGTGGGGAGTGGTGACTCCGCAGGAGGCAGCAGATAAGATTGAGGAGCAGAGGAAGGCTGCCGGGATCACCAGCCCCGGGAATCTGGAAGAGCAGGCGATCAGTCTGGTTGGTACGGATATTTACGAAAAACTGATAAAAGGCTATACACAGAAGCAGTGGGGCAGGCCGTGCACAGAGCTTCCTGCCTTTATTATCAAGAGGCTGCCGGTACGTCTAACCTTTGATAATAATTATTTTAACGCACTGTATCAGGGTATCCCGGTAGGCGGATACACGAAAATGGTAGCGAACATGCTGGAAGGGATCCCGGTCAGGCTTGGAGTAGATTATCTGGAGAATAAAGAGGAACTGGATGCACTGGCTTCAAAAGTGATCTATACCGGCCCTGTAGATGCTTATTTTGGCTACCGGCTCGGGAATCTGCAGTACCGCTCCGTCCGGTTTGAAAATGAGCTGCTGGAAATCCCCAATTTCCAGGGGAATGCGGCCGTTAACTATACGGACAGTGAGACTCCGTGGACCCGCATCATCGAACACAAGTGGTTTGAGTTCGGGAAGGATGCACAGGGACAGGACATTCCCTGTACAGTGATCAGCCGGGAATACAGCTCTGAATGGAAGCCGGGAGATGAACCATACTATCCTGTCAATGATGAGAAAAACGGGAAGATGTACGAAGCATATAAAGAACTTGCTGATCAGGAAGAAAAGGTGATTTTCGGCGGCAGGCTGGGTGAGTACAAATACTATGACATGGATCAGGTTATAGCTGCAGCGCTGGCTGCGGCAGAAGCCCAATTGCAGGATTCGTGACAGGAGAGATTTTTGTATGATGGCGCTTTTGAAAAAAAGGATTCATATTCGTAAAGCCTTTTTTCTGCTTACGCTCCTTACCGTCCTGATGACCTGCTTTATGCCTGCAGTCCAGGCGGCGCAGGTACGCGGAGAGATCTCTTTTAAAAAGATTGCAAATGCAAGGGATCTGGGAGGATACAGTACTGAAGACGGCAGAAGAGTCAGGAAAAGACTACTGATCCGCAGTGGGGAACTGTCTTATGCAAGCAGATCTGACCGGAAAAAGCTGAAGAACAAGTATCACCTGAAGATGGTGATCGATCTGCGGCATAAAGCAGATTACAAATATTGTCCGGACCAAAAAATCCCCGGAGTCAGATACAAAAGTATTCCCGCAAAATATGTCCGGAATCCGAAAGCATCGACATCCAGAAAACGCTTTCGCTTCTTTAGAAAACTGGGCAGCGGAAAACTGAAAAAGAAAGCAGCTGCCAGGATGAAAAGCGTCAGCAAGTCTTATACCCGGAGTATTGTGTTTGATGAGTATTCCCAGAGAGCTTATCGGGCATTTTTTAAGTGTCTGCTTTCCAATACGGAGCGGAAGGGGATCCTGTTTCATTGTATACATGGAAAGGACCGCACGGGTGTTGCAGCTTTTATGACACTGGTGGCTTTAGGGGTCAATGAGGAGACAGCTTACCGGGATTACGCCATGACAAATGCATGGAAAAGAAAAACTCTGGCAAAGAAAGAATCGGAAATGAAAGCGGGCGTCAGAGTATCGGATCTGCGGGCAGCAGTCGAGGAAGCAAAGGAAATATATGGATCGATGTCACAGTTTCTGGAAGAGGCATACGGACTTGATGCTGCTGCCCTCAGGAAACTGCGCAGAATCTATACAGAATAGACCGTACCTGCCTTTAAGGATGAAGCAGGAAAACAGCAGGAGAGAAAGAAATGTCAGAAGAGATTATGGTATCGGTCGTGATTCCGGTTTACAATGCAGCTCCATGGCTGCGCCAATGTCTGGACAGCGTGGTCGGTCAGACACTGAGGGAGATCGAGATCATCTGTGTGGATGATGGTTCTACTGATGAGTCCCCTCAGATTCTGGAGGAGTATGCTCAGGCAGATGAACGCGTCCGGATCCTGCATCAGCAGAATCAGTATGCAGGAGTAGCCCGAAACAATGGCCTGGCACATGCATCCGGCAAATATATTATTTTCTGGGATTCAGATGACTTTTTTGATCTGGATGCGCTGCGGCTGATGGTGGAACGGGCAGAAGAAACAAATGCGGATGTATGTATCTGCAATGCCCAGAATTTTGATTCGGATACCGGCACATTTCTGGCTCACTCCTATGTACGCAAGCCCTATCCGGAAACGGATGTGTTTAATATTCAGGACTGCAAGGACCGGATCTATACCTTCACTTCGACAGTCGCATGGAATAAGCTGGTACGCCGGCAGTTTATGGTAGATGAGCAGATTACATTTCAGGCACAGCAGCACATTAACGATGTGCAGGCTTCGCTTTTGATCCTGTCTTTGGCAAAGCGGATTACGATCTGCAATAAGCGGCTGGTCTATTACCGGATGAACCGGAGCGGAAGTCTGATGTCTTCTTACGGGGAAAAGATCGATTCTGTCATGACTGCTTATGAGGAAACCTGGCGCCGGCTGGAGGAGCGCGGGCTTACCGAGGATCCCCAGATTCGTCAAAGCATTACAGATAAAGCCGTCGGTGTGTATTATTTTACAATGCCGTATGTGGACAATATCGATCAGTATCGGGCTTATTTTGACCGCATGACCAAAGGGGACCGTTTCTTAAAGGAAGGCAGCCGGAACCTGAACAGCAATTTTCATATGACACGTTATCTTAAAATGCTGGATATGGATGCGGACAGCTTCCTGTTTAGTGAATACCAAAGACTGACACAGGAAGTGGATAAGAAAAAACAAGAACTGGATGGAGTCAAGAGAGACCTTAAGAAGGCGCTTCGGACGCAGGAAAAACTCCAGACCAAAAATGATAGCCTGAAAGAGAAAAATGCAGAATTAAAAGACTCCCTTACCCAGGCAAGGAGAGAGCAAAGCCGGCTGCAGAAAGAGACAGACAGCCAGAAGAAGCAGCTGCAGCTGAAATCTGTACGGGCAGCATTAGCTGCCAGCAGGGTGCTTGGCAAGCTTCATCACTAGCCCGGACCAGCCCGGCGGGCCGGCACAGTTGCAGGCAGGAAGCAGATTTCTGCCCGGGGCTGGCTGTCAAATATGTGAAAATGAAGTGGATGAATAAGATGATCATAAAAAAATACACCCTGACAGGAATACTGCTTATCCTGCTGACTGTAATCAGCATGACCGGCTGTCATCGTACTCCGGATATGCGGGCAGTTGCCGGTGCACTGCTGGATACTGTCTACAAGAACAGCCCCTCCGAGTACAGCCGGCTGACCGGTATAGCGACAGCAGATCTCTCTTCCAGGCAGTCCCAGTGGCTTTCTGCCCAGACAGATCGTTTCCTTAATACCTTTGGAGGGCTGAAACCATCACAGGAGGTGCGGGAGAATATCGACAAATTTCTGAGCATGGTCTACGCCAGTGCTAATTACACCGTACAGAGCAGCCAGGAAAGTGCCGTAGTTACGATCCGTCCGATTACTTTGCTGACAGAAGCCCTTCCCGAAATCCAGACCTATACAGAAAACTTTAATAAAAAGAACGCTGATTTTGAATACTATGAGCTGACCAGCCAGGAATATGCAGATGCCTACCTGGACGGCTTGCTTACCATCCTTACCAGCAAGTTGTCCGATCTGCATTATGGAGATCCTGAACAGGTAGAGCTGCCCTTTGAAAAAGGCGAAGACGGCCTGTATATATTCAAAAACGCAGCCCTGGGTGAAATCACCCGGGCAGTATTGCCGTTCCCCTCCATTTCTGAATAAACCGGTTGTACTTTCAAATCAGATTAAGGCGGAATAAATGAAATGGAGAATTGACCATGCAGAAAGAATATAAACTGATTGCGCTGGATCTGGACGGAACACTGCTTAACAGCAGAAAAGAGATCTCTCCTGCAAATCGTCTTGCTTTGAAAGGAGCTTTGTCTGCCGGGATCCATGTCGTGATTGCCAGCGGCAGGCCTTTTCAGGCGCTGCCGGAAGAGATCCGGTCATTTGAAGGGATCGAATATGCCATCACTTCCAATGGCTCCAGCATTTTTCAGATGAGAGATGGAGAGAGGATCTTCAGGAAGGATCTGGCGAGGGAGAGTATCCGTATGCTTTTGCCTCTGATCCGCAATGCGGATTTTCCCTGCGAGGCTGCTATTGCCGGAACCTGTTATGCTGCCCGTGATTATTATAAGGATCCTTCTGCGTTTGGTCTGCCGGATCATATGAAAGAATATGTCCGCCGTACCCGTCTGCCTGTGGATCACATGCCTTTATTTATTGAATCGCATGAGGATGAAATAGAAGGGGTTTTTTTCCTGATTCCGGATCCGGAAAAAATGGAAAAGGTCCGCACATATGTCAGCCGCTTTCCTCGTCTGTATCTCACCAGTTCGACCCCTTATTATCTGGAGATTGCCGACGAGAGCGTTAGCAAGGCACAGGCGCTTGACTGGCTGTGCCGGCGTCTGGATGTGGAGAGGGAAGGGACTCTTGCATTTGGAGACAGCGGCAATGATCTGGAACTGCTGGAATACGCAGGAACCGGGGTGGCTATGGGAAATGCAACTGAAATGCTGAAAAAAAGCGCCAACGCCGTCACTCTTTCAAATGAAGAGGACGGCGTGGCGCTCTTTCTCAGGGAGCAGATCCCCCGGCTGTTTGACGGGCAGAGCAGTTGATGCTCTCCCTTTTCATTAATAAGTATTTACCCCTGGACCTTCTCAAAATCTGAAGCCGGATGCTTGCAGATCGGGCAGATGTAGTCCTCAGGGAGTTCTTCACCGACATATTCATATCCGCAGATACGGCAGCGCCAGATCGTCTTTCCCTCTTCTGTTTTACCAACAGGCTGCGGTTTCGGCTTGATGTTATCCTGATAATACTCATAGGTCGTAGACGGCTCGCTGCTCAGCACATCCATGTCCAGTATATCAGCAAAGAAAACCGTATGGGAACCCATGTCTACACTCTGCTTTACCTTGCAGGAAATATAGGCATTGGTTCCTTTTGTAATATATGCCACTCCATTTGCTGTCCTGGCAAAATCCGAAAATCCGTCAAATTTGTTTACATCCCTGCCGGACTGGAAGCCAAAATGTTTGAATAACCCGAAGTCAGCAGCCTGGCTGATGATGGAAATATTGAACTCTCCGGTTGCAAGAACCATGTCATGGGTATAGCCGGATTTGTTTACAGCAATGCTGATCGTATTGGGATCAGATGCGGCCTGTATGGCGGTATTGATGATACACCCATTATCCTTATCACCTTGTTTTGCTGTCAGGACAAACAGACCGTAACTCAGCTTATACATCGCTTTTTTATCCATCTTTTTTCTTCCTCCTTTATTATGATCATTTTTAAGAGAAACCTGCCGGCAGCAGCAGCCTGGTATCCTCTTTCCGGATACATGTATTTTAGCATATCCGCTATTTTTTCACAAGAAACCAGACACAATTGCCTTTTTCATGTTATACTAATACCACCGATAGTTTACAATAGCTTTCTATACAGATCCTATTATGATCGACCAGGAGGGAACGCCAGATGAAACCCAGTAACTTCAAACACCTGATATGCATACTTCTGCTTTGTCTGTGTATCTGTCTGCAGACAGGATGCGAACTCCCCGGCAGCCTTAGAGGAGGATTCCGAAGAGGACCTGTTGCGAATGATGACGAAACACAGATTGATGACAGTTCGCAGGCTGCAGACTATTCAGATGTTCTGGGAGGTCTGGACGGAGTATCCTTCACATATGCCGGCCCGGATGAAAGCTGGAAAACCGTCTTCCAGATGGGCCGGAATGGTACTTTCACCGGTACCTACAAGAGTAAAGACAAACGCCTTAAGGGAAAGAAGTATTCCAAAGGTACGGTCTACACCTCCGAGTTTTCCGGAAAGTTCTCGATTACAGGCAAGGAGAACGATCTCTGCTATATGGTCCGGCTGGATGAGCTGCTGCTTTCAAACAAGCCCGGAGAGGAGACGATCCGTAAAAAGACCCGTTATGTGACCACCAATGCTTACGGTCTGAATGAGTCTGATGAATTCACGATGTATATGCCGGGATTTAAGAGCAGCCAGCTGCCGGATGATTTTAAAAGCATTGTCTCCACGACAAGGCAGTTATCCGGGAAGCTTCCTTCGGAGATCAATTTCTGCGGTCTTTACAATGCAGAAGCCAAATCCGGTTTTACTTCGGAAAATTTCTTCGTAGACGGAGGCAGCAATTCCTATGAAGCGTATCTGAATATCCTGGGTTATTATGAAGGGGATATTGAACGCTACAACTGGAAATACTCAGCACACACCCGGCCCTGTGCACTTTGTGATATCAATGGGGACGGGACGAAAGAGTTTCTTTTCTTTACATCCGAAACCGATGAAGGACCAGGAATCCTTCATATTTACACCTTTAAAGACGGAAAAGCAGTCGAAGTTTCCTATCCTGCACCTTCCGGAGCAGGAGAAGCAGGCAGCAATATTGTTTTTACGGATGCGAATACCGGTTCCGGGACTTCCTATCTTATCTTTAAAGACAATGAGGAGGATGCAATCTGGATTTACCGGCGGCACGGGGACACATCGATCACTTACTGGCTCTGTGAATACAAACTGAATAAGGATGCCGCCCTGGAGGAAGCTTACACCCTGATCAAGCAGGGAGACGGAAGTGTATATAATGATACAAGCGGTGCTTTTTACCAGAACGCTTTGGCAGAAGAGGGCGGCAGTATCCTGGAAAACGGGAAGGAGCTGAGCTTCGAAGACGGTATTAAGGCTTTTGAAGCAGGCTTTGATCATATTGGGGATGCGCTTCTGGCCAGTACTCCGACAGCCGGTATCAGCATATGGAACAAATATGAAGACTCTGATCTGCTGGCACTTTCTTCGGAGGAGATGACAGCTGTTCTGAGTGATTAAAAATACTGAGAAGTATAAAGAGCGGCATAGTGAGTTTCCCGGATTGGATCATGTTTTCAATATGTATCAAAGCATACGAAAAAAATTGAGCATAATGCACAATGATTATTTAAGCAGCGAAATCAAGATAGTAAATACAGAGAAAATTGCTTTGCAATACTGTGCAAATTGACAAATATCCTCTTTTCGTGTATACTATCTGCAGAAGCCCGGCGATATGCAAGGGCTTCTGTGAAAGAGGTGATGCATTGTGCAAAAGAGCGATATCCTCAGCGTCAGGCGTGCAGTAGATGCTAATATCGGGCGCAGGGTAAGGGTGAAAGCTAATAAGGGAAGGCATAAGTATGCCGTCGCAGAAGGCGTGCTGATGAAAAGCTATCCCAGTATCTTTACTGTAAGGCTGGATGCCAATGGAGATCTTTCGGAAAGACTGGTCTCCTACAGTTATACGGATGTCCTTACCAGGGATGTACAGCTGGTGATCTGCAGGCAGACTCCTCAGTTTGCATCTTGATGATTGTAATGCCTGGACAGAACATATCCGCAAAAGGGCTGGTGCCATGTGAGCACCGGCTCTTTTGCGTTTTACGGTTTTTGCTCTTTTTTCATTGAAACCGCCTCTTCGTTTCGTGTATACTAGGAAGGAAGCATCAATTTCATAATGGATTTCATAATGGATGCTGATTTTTAGTGAAATAGATCTAGGAGGATCAAAATGGGTTTGCAAAAAAAGAAAAAGGACGCACATCGCCTGCGCTATTCGGGGATCATTCTTCATCCCACCTCTCTTCCGGGGGCATTTGGAATCGGGGATCTGGGTCCTTGTGCATATGAATTCATTGACTATCTGGTTCGTGCCGGGCAGAGTCTCTGGCAGGTGCTTCCTCTGGGGCCTACCGGTTTCGGCAATTCACCGTATGAGCCATTTTCCGCTTTTGCCGGTCAGCCGCTGCTCATTAGTCCTCGGCTCCTGATCAAGGACGGCCTGCTGAAGGAACGGGATCTGATCCTGAAAACAGAAGGCGGAGATATGACAAAATATGAACAGCCGGTATTCAATCAGTATACGGTGGAGTATGACAAAGTTTCACTCTATAAAACTTCTCTGTTCCACATGGCATATACTGAGTTCCTTCAGAATGACCATGGCCTTGGCAAAGAGTATAAAGCCTTTTGTGCCCGTGAAGCAGACTGGCTGGAGGATTATGCTCTGTACATGGCATTAAAAGATGCTTTTAAAGGGGCTGCATGGAGAGAGTGGCCGAAGCCTTACCGGCATCTAACGGCAGAGGATAAGCCGGGAGTCAGGGAAAAATACCGCAGGGAAATGGATTATTATTGTTTTGTCCAGTTCCTGTTTTTCAGACAGTGGGCACAACTGAAGGAATACGCACGTTCCAGAGGTATTTATATCATAGGGGATATCCCGATTTTTGTATCATCGGATGGAGCGGATGTCTGGGCGGACAGAGAGCTCTTTTTGCTGGATGAGAAGGGGGAGCCCTCTGATGTTGCAGGAGTACCGCCGGATTATTTTTCGGCAACCGGCCAGCGGTGGGGGAATCCTTTATACAACTGGAAATACATGGAGAAGACAGGGTTTGACTGGTGGATCCGCAGGATCCGTAAACAGCTCACTCTCTGCGACCTGGTCCGAATCGATCATTTCAGAGGACTGGAAGCCTACTGGGCGATACCGGCAGAGTGTAAAGAGGCTTCCAAAGGCCGCTGGGTCAAAGGACCCGGGCATGCATTTCTGGACGCTTTGGTACGTGAACTGGGGGAGGATATGCCGATCATCGCAGAGGATCTGGGCATTATAACCCCTGAAGTTGAAGAGCTGCGGGATGCCTATGGACTGGCAGGGATGAAGGTTCTTCAGTTTGCCTTTGAGGGGGATGACGAGAGCACCTACCTTCCCTTCCTCTATGATGAAAACTGTGTCTGCTATACAGGGACACATGATAATGATACTGCTCTGGGATGGTATCTGAGCACGACAGACAAGTGCCGGGAGCGGGCCAGGAAATACATGTCATGCAATGGGGACCGCATCAGCTGGGATTTCATCCGGACAGCGGTTTCTTCAACAGCAAGATATGCCCTGTTTCCGATGCAGGATGTGCTGGGGTACGGCGGAGACTGCCGGATGAATACCCCCGGGACAAGTACGGGCAACTGGGCATGGCGCTGCACAAAGCAGGCATTGTCACCACAGCTGGCGGATGAGCTGCTTAACCTCTGTAAAACCTATGGAAGGGATTTGAGCAGACTAGTCAAATTGCAGGAGAAGGAGAGCAAATGATCAGGACGGTATTGGAAGTATTATACCTTGTTTTCTTTTTTATCATTGGACTGCCGCTCAGCTTTGTTTCGAAGCTCTCTTCAAGAACCGGATGGGAGAGGGGTACAAAGCTTGCCTACTCCTGGCTTTGCTGGGGCACGCGCTGTATAGCGGCGATTTCAGGCAGCCCTGTAAGTATCAGCGGACTTGAGAAAGTGCCGCAGGATGAGCCTGTTCTGTATATCAGTAATCACAGAAGTCTGTTTGATCCGGTACATCTCGTGCCATTAATGAAGAATCCGACTTCCATCCTGGCAAAAAAGGAGCTGGAGAAGATCCCGTTTCTCGGCTATTATATGAGGCTGGCTCGTTGTGAGTTTCTGGACAGAAATGATTTGAAGCAGGGTCTGAAGTGTATTCTGGACCTCATTTCCCATGTAAAGGAAGGGCAGTCCGTGTGCATTTTCCCCGAGGGGACGCGTTCTCCCGGAGATGAAATGAAGGAATTCCGCGATGGGAGCTTTAAGGTTGCCCAGAGGACCGGCTGTCCGATCATCCCGATAGCGATTTCAGGTACGGAGAATGTCCTTGAAGAGCATTTTCCGTTCGTCAAGCCGGCACCTGTACAGATCCGCTTTGGTGATCCGATCCGTATGGACACACTGGATCCGGAAGATAAAAAACATATTGGTTCGTATGTGCAGGGCGTCATCGCAGGCATGCTCAAGGAAAATGCAGACGGCTCCGGGGAGGCTTAAGGAGCGGAGCAGTTTCAAAAAGAGATAGACAAACCATGATAATAATGATACACTAGACACTCAGGCAGTTGAGTACTGCCCCGATGCATTTAGGGCAGCTGGGCAGATTCCAGAAGGAGGCGTTAAGAGATGTATTTACCTGTAGTCGCAATCAGTACACCTGTCATTGTCATGCTCATTATCGCGATTGTGCTGATAGGCGTTCTGATCGGACTGACGATCTGGGGAAATAAGCAGCAGAAAAAAGCAGAAGAAGCGCAAAAGCAGATGGAGGAAGCAGCCATGCCGATGTCGCTTCTGATTATAGATAAGAAAAAAATGCGACTTAAGGACGCTAACCTGCCTAAGATCGTTATGGACAATGTTCCGAAGCGAATGCGCAGGAGCAAGATGCCTATTGTCAAGGCAAAGACCGGTCCGAAGATCATGTCTTTTATCTGCGATGAGAAGATATTTGAGTTGATCCCGGTTAAGCAGGAGGTTAAGGCGATGGTGAGCGGGATCTATATCATGAGCGTGAAAGGGATCCGCGGCTCCCTCATGGCACCTCCGAAAAAGCAGGGATTTTTCGCCAGGGTCTTTGGGCGGGGCAAATCGGCCAGAGGTTAAAACAAAACAGAACAGAAACAGAAATCAAAAAGAGGTCTTGCCGGCATACGATCATACAGCCGATAAAGCCTCTTTTTGATTTCTGCTTGACTTACTAATATTAATATTGACTTTCTTCATCAGGATGACAGCGGTTTCCCGTGCATCAGGGCATGTTCCCTGCTGATTTCCTGATAAAGCGTTACAGAATCCCATGACTGGTTGTGCTCTGTCAGAACTGCTTTCAGGGCGACAGGCCGGACCCCCTGCTTTTTAAACTCTTCCAGAAAGAGCATCAATGCCTGACGCGTCAGGCCGCAGATAACCATCATTTCCTCTGAAAAACCATCTGCAGCGGCTGCCGGGGCTGTTTCTGAAGCCTCACCGGATCCATCCGCAAGCAGATCTTTCAGCGGAAGCATAAACTGGCCGGCGGAAACGCTGCGCGTCCGGATACCATGACGCAGGCACAGTAAGCGGAGCTCATTTTCCCGCTGAGGATCGGTGTTATAAAGAAGGACAAGGCCTTTGTCTGCAGAGCTGCTCATGGTTTTACTCTGCCTGTTTTCTTATGGGGGGCTGCCGGTTTCTGGGTGCCGTCCTGCTCCTGTATCTTCCTGATCACACCTGTCTCCTGATAATAGATGTGTTCGCTGATCAGGAGAGAAGCCTTTTTCTTGTCTCTGTTTTCAAGTGCAGCTACGATCTCATCATGCTCTGCTGCCAGATGTTCATGCGTGGATGTATCTTTCAGGAACTCGAGCCGGTAGCGGTACATCTGCTCCCGAAGATTTCCCAGAAGCTGGATCAGGCGGTTGTTGCCGGTTGCATTGAAAATGACATCATGAAAATCAACATCTTTTTGCGCAAGCTCGGTGATATCAATATCGGATACAGAGATGGCCTTTCGGAAAATACGGCACTTTTCTTTCAGATCTTCCAGCTGCTGCCTGGTAATACGCTCACAAGCCAGCTCGATTGCAAGCTTTTCAAGAGCAGAGCGGACCTCAAGGACGTCCCGCAGATCTTTTTCTGTAATGCAGGACACCTCAGCTCCCTTCCGGGGAATCATAACGACCAGTCCTTCCAGTTCCAGCTTGCGGATAGCCTCCCGAATGGGGGTCCGGCTGACACCAAGCTTATTTGCCAGAGCGATTTCCATTAGTCGTTCACCCGGCTCCAGCTCTCCTCTGAGTATGGCAGAACGGAGCGTATTGAACACAACATCCCTAAGCGGAAGGTACTCGTTCATGTTCACTTCAAAATTTTTCATCGATCCTCTCTCCTCATCTGTTAAAAACGGGCCGGTCCTGTCAGGAAAATGTGGCTCGCCAGTCCCTCTTGTTCGATTGCTTTGCATGCGTGTCTGGCGCGTTCTATATCATCAAAGAGTCCGAAAACAGTTGGGCCGCTGCCGCTCATCAGAGTGCCCAGTGCTCCTGCTTCCAGAATATGCTGCTTAATAAGTGCAATTACAGGGTGTTCGGTCAGGGTCACCGATTCCAGTACATTGCCCAGGTGCCGGGCAATTTCGTCCAGAGATCCCTTCTCCAGGGCGCGGATCATGCCGTCTACATCCGGGTGCCGGAGCTGATCATCCAGATGAAGGCTCTGGTAAACGTGTCCGGTAGAAATATCCAGCGGAGGACGGGCGATGACGATTGGACAATCGGGCAGGGGAGGTACGGGTGTCAGAACCTCTCCGATCCCTTCTGCCAGTGCAGTTCGTTTCATCAGGCAGAAGGGAACATCTGCACCCAGCTGCAGGCCCTCCTGCAATAGCTGTTTTCGGGAAAGTCCAAGAGAAAACAGTATATTGATGCCCTCAAGGACAGCGGCACAGTCTGTGCTGCCGCCGGCCATGCCTGCTGCAATGGGGATACGTTTATCAATATGAATGCGGACGCCCCCTTCCGGACAATACGTTTCCAGCATACGGCGGGCCGCCCGGTATGCAATGTTTTCTTCGCCGGTGGGAAGTGCGGGAACGGAACAGCTCAGCTGAACACCCGGCTCCGGAATCCTTTCCAGATCGATATGATCATGCAGCTGGATCATTTGCATGATCATCCGGACTTCATGGTAACCATCCGCCCGCCTTTTCAGAACATCGAGGGCAAGATTGATCTTTGCCGTAGCTGTCATTCTAATTGTATCCATTGCTGGTCCCGCCTTTATCCTTGATCAGTACCCCGTGCCATGGAAAGTAATGCCGTTTCGATGCGGGAAGAAATAACCCTGCATTTTGAAATGCAAGCATTTCATCTTTGCTTTTACCCTTATACAGGGGGTGCTGATTTGTTAATTGGGCTTTGTGCAGCATCCGCACTTCGGAATGCAGGCATTCCTCAGTGTGGCCGGCCTGAGGCGCGCTGCGCCTTGTCCGCCCCATGTATAAGGGTAAATCAGTCTGAAAAGCAAGCATTTCATCCTTTGATTTATCCTTATACATGGGGTGCTGACGTATTTCATATTGTACATAAATAAATACAATATTATAATATCGGAGAAGTCAAGGTTTTTCAAGTGTTTTTGCATAAGTTTATTGATGTTTTCAGTAAAAATTGAACAATTTGGCATGATTTACAGGATTGTTGAGTTGTGGTACACTATAATTTGGGTTAACTTGGCAGTTGTCTCCGAAATCACAGTGCGGATGAGCAGCTGATAAGGGAAGCCGGATCCTGAGTCCGGCTATTAATGGATGTACCTATGCGGAGGGCATAGATGTTTGGCATAAAGAAATATTTGATGGTTATTCTGTCCTATGCGGCAGTATTTCTCCTGACCGTCATTATCTATGGCGTCATCCAGAATTCCGGGGCGTCAGGAGGTTCTCTTCAGGAAGGCGGAGCAACCTTTCCTCTGGTGTATGTCCAGAGCGGGGGGACACTGATCAATGAGATGCATGGATACAGTGAGGAAGTGGATGCAGGATATCTGCGCAGCAGCATTACCCCGCTGGATGAAAGCCGGATCGTCAACCTGATCATTGAAGAAAAAGGATATGGAATTGTTTCAGCCGGGTATAAGGTATTTAATGACCAGAATACGGTACTCCTTGAGGAAGGTGACTGTAGTGAAATAAAAAAGGATACAGCTGGGAAGGGCTGCCAGATCAGCTTTCAGAATCAACTGCGGTCCAATTGCGAATACTGCCTGCATATCATTCTGAAGACAGGAAGCGGTCAGGAGCTGTTTTATTACACAAGGCTTCGTTTCGGCTCTGATCTGAAGGTTGCCGAAAAGCTGCGCTTTGTCCTGGATTTCAATGAGCAGACTTTCAGCAAAGACAGCATTCCGGCTCTGGAAAATTATCTGGAAAGCACAGGGACTTCGCTGCAGAGCGATATGAGCTATGTGGATATCCACTCGTCTCCGGAAAGTGTTACATGGGGGAGACTATCTCCCTCGAGGATCAGCCGTGTCTATCCCTGCCTGAAGGAGATCAACACAGAAACGGCTGCCTTTACCCTTTCCTACAATATCGAATCCGCTGCAGGGGATTTCCCAACCAATTATGTTGTTTCCGAATACTACCGGATACGGCTTGGAGATGAAAAGATCTATCTGCTGGATTTCCAGCGGAACATGACAGAGATCCAGAACCTTTCTGAGGCGGCAGTCCGGGATGGCAGGATCCGTCTTGGCAGCGGGGACGGCAGCCGCAGTCAGCTTATCAACTACGGTCTGGATGATCAGAAGTTTGCCTGCGTCTGCACCCAGGATAGTCTCTGGATGTACAACCTGACAGATAATATCCTGACACAGATCTACGATAGCCGGCAGGATGATCATGGATGCAGGCTGGGAGAGGATACGGCGATCAAGGTCATACAGGCAGATTCTGATACCGGTGATATTTATTTTGCGGTTTACGGGTACATGCACGAAGGCCGCTATGAGGGCCATGAGGGTATCCTGGTCTGCCGTTTCAGCTATCAGGAAGATCTGCTGGAGGAGCTGGTCTTTATTCCCTATCACCGTGGCTTTGAGCTGTTAAGGGAGGGTTTATCTACTCTTTCATATATGTCAGGGGAGGATATGATCTATTTCCTGATCGAGGATAAGATCTACCGCTATACACTGGCAAACAACCACATGGATATAGCATGGGATACCGGAGGGGGTGCTGCCTGTGCAGTTTCCGATCATGGTATTGTTGCAATGGCCAATGAGACGCAGCAGTCTCCAAGCGCCGGGGAAAACCTCAGGATCATCGACCTGAACAATGGACGGGAGCGTAAACTGGATGCGGGTGCAAACCTGATCACACCTCTCGGATATGTGGGGACTGATCTGGTGTACGGGATCGTTGACAGATCCAGAGTAGGAGAGGATTCTTCCGGTGTCATCCGGGTGCCTGTCAGCGAGGTGCATATTGCAGACGAGAAGCTTCGTGATATCAAAGTATATATGCATCCGGGCGGGTATATTATGCGTACCCGTATCGAGGGCAGCCTGATTTCTTTTTCGCTGGGCAAACCGGAAAAGGCCGGCAGCTATACGGATTATAAAGATGAAGGTTCCGATTATATCGTTTACAATGCCGGTAAGGAAACCGGCGGAGCTTCATTTCAGACCGGGCAGGATTCTGTGAAAGGTCTTCAATACTATCTGAAGCTGGATTCCGGCACAGATCTCAATCCTGTCATTCAGAGTGCCAGACAGATGGATCCGGGATATGATATTTCCAAGGAATGCGAGCTTTCGCCTGAACCGGCAGTTCGCTATTATGTGTATACCAGGGGGATTCTGGCGGGAGATTTTTCAACTCTCAGAGAAGCTGTGGATTATGGAAACGAGTACGCCGGTACGGTCATGACCAGCCATAAACAGATCGTATGGCAGAGGGCCGGCAAAGCCTATCTCTGGGATCTGGGCATTACCGAGATTCCCAAAGCCCGTAAAGGACGGCAGAATCAGGCTATAGCAGAAGCTGTTTGTTCTTTTGAAGGGTGGGATCTGCCTGAAGCGGTCGATCAGAATCAGCCGTTGTATACGGCGATGGCCGGGGCTCTCCCTGCAGAAATGATAAACCTGACAGGTATGGAGCTGACAGATGTTCTGCATTTTGTATATCGGGATCGTATCGTGATCGCGAGAACAGGAGAGGATTCGTACTGTCTGATCATCGGGTATACGGCTGACACATTGAAATTGGGAGATATTGAATCTGGAGAGATCAGCACTGTTTCAATGAATAAGGCCCAGGAAATGTTCGAATCAGCTGGGAATGCCTTTTACAGCTATTATGACTAAGGAGGGACTTAGTGTGAGCGAGATGAATACAATTGGCGTATTGACAAGCGGAGGGGATTGTCCCGGTATGAATGCCGCTATCAGGGCAGTGGTGCAGAGAGCCATATTAAACGGAGTCCAGGTAAAAGGGATCATGCGCGGATATGCAGGTCTCATGGAGAATGAGATCATAGATATGTCTCTGCAAAGCGTGTCTGATATCGCCAGAGAAGGCGGGACGATCCTTTATACTGCCAGATGCCCGGAATTTGTTCAGCCAGAAGTGCTTGAAAAAGGTGTCCGCATCCTGAAAAGCAACGGCATTGACGGGCTTGTGGTGATTGGCGGTGACGGTTCGTTTAAGGGCGCAGCCGATCTGGCGAAATACGGTGTAAAAGTCGTATGCATTCCGGCTACGATCGATCTGGATATCGGGTGTACGGATTATACGATCGGATTTGATACGGCTGTGAATACAGCGGTGACCGCAATCGATAGTATCAAAGACACATCCATGTCGCATGAAAGATGCAGCATTATTGAAGTCATGGGGAGAAATGCAGGTTATATCGCATTGTGGTGCGAAATTGCCAATGGTGCGGATGGCATCCTGATCCCTGAAAAAGATGCTTTTGATGAGCAGGAACTGATTGAAAACATTATGGAGAACCGCAGAAAAGGAAAGACTCATCACATCATCATCAATGCTGAAGGAGTCGGTGAGTCTATTCGTCTGGCAAAAAGGATCGAGGCTGCTACGGGGATCGAGACCCGTGCAACGATTCTGGGACATATCCAAAGAGGCGGAACTCCTTCCGCAAAAGACAGGGTATATGGTGCGGTCATGGGAGCCTGCGCTGCCGACCTTCTTTCAAATGGAAAATCACAAAGGGTCATCGTTTACAAAGATGGCAGAATGCAGGATCTTGATATATGGGAAGCTTTGGAAATGAAAAAGACGATTGATGAGTATCAGCTTCTCACCAGCCGTCTTGTGTAAAACAAAAATCGTTTTAAATGGAGGCATAGGGGGCATAGGCAATGATATCTCCTATGAGACCATCCCTGCTCATCCCCCAGGAGATGCAGCTGTCCAGGTCTTCCAGAAAGCGGATACTGTCCCGGAGTGATTCTTCAAAGATGATTTCGAATCCGGAGTGAAGAGCCCGGCTGCAGCCCGGATAAGGATACCAGGGGCGCCCCTCGGTATTCATATAATCATGTGTATCCGGCTGAAAATCAGTATAGACATGCCGGATCGGGAGGGGCAGTTTTTTCTGTGCATTGCCGATCCACATGCGCCGGAATACAGAGCCCGGGCGAAGACAGACGATACGCCTGCGGAGAGCACGAAGACCGTTGGCAATCTCGGAGGAAGATATCCTCCGATGATAAGTTGCACGTATAGAATAGCGCATCAGCTTTTCTATATGGATCAGATCCTTGCGGCTGACAAAGGTTAATGCTTCATAATTAAGCTGGGAAGGCTCCATATGACAGTGCGTACGGAATAAAACGGTATCAATCTGTGTCTGCACTTCGCAGACGGCAATTGTCCGGTCGCGGTTTTTGCCTGTTAAAGGCCGGGTCTGGGCTGCTGTATAG
>CADBQK010000467.1 GCA_902796775.1 uncultured Lachnospiraceae bacterium | reverse complement strand
GTGTGGACCAGTTGTTGCGGGCCTCATTGCTCGGGTACCAGCCCCAGATGTCCCAGGCATCCTGACCCTGGGCATCCTGGAAGTAATAGTAGGTGCTGTACTTGATGCCCCAGTTGTATCCCGCGGCCGCAGTCTCGTCCGTCACGGACATGTTGACCGTCAACTGTGCGGAGATGTCATTGATGTCAAATGCATCCGAAGAGGAAATGCTGTCTGCCGTGGCAGGAACATACTGCTCCACTGTATAGGCAACCATTGCTCCGTCATGATCGAACCAGCTGCCCAGATAGACCGTCTCGCCCTGCTGCAGGTCGAGTGTGACGGACTGGCTGCCATCACTAATCCACTCGAGGCGGGCAAGATCCGCGTATTTTACTTCGCCCCGGTCGTCACTGCTGATACTGAAGGTATACCGGTCCGCCTCACTGGCTGTAAACTGCAGCACCTGACGCCCACTGTAGCTCGGGCTGGTTCCCAGTTCCAGTTCCGGAAGCACGTTCACCGCATCATCGACAACAAGTGTTGTCATGTTTTCATGGTTGCCAATGAAGGCGCTTTCATGGTTGCCAACGAAGATGTAAACCGGCAGGTTTTCTTCTGCCAGAAATCCCAGTTTGTACTCGCGGCTGCTGATGTTATCCGAATTGTCTCCGTTGATCCAGCTGCCGTCGCTTCTGCGTACGGTAACATAGTCTGCGCCAAAGCAGTCAACTGCGTAAATGCCGGAGGTCTCCGGTGTGAAGACGTAGCAGGTCGTGGCATTCTGCGGCACGGAGACAGCCTCTCTCAGGGTAATTGTGTTGCTGACACTCTCTTCCGCTGTTGTAAACTGTCTCAGTCCGCCGAAATTAGTATCTATGAACTGACCTGTTTCGCTGTTCACGAGGGCCAGGAACGCCTCATAATAGTAGGTCAGGTCGGGGACCATGTCTTCGCAGCGCAGGTTCCCGATAACCGTTCCCTCTGAAGCCGGCATTGTCTGGTTCCAGTTTGCGCGCATGTCATAGGGAATGCCGTCCAGCCAGGCCTCGCCGCCTTCAAAGCCGCTCGGGATCTGGTTTGCCGGGGCAAAGATCACACCCACGGCATATTCGGTGCCGTCCTCCGGAACCGGTGCACCGTACTCAACCGAGAAATTCGCCCAGGTAGAGCCATAGCTCATGGTGGTCAGGTCAACGGTCGCGATGCTGTAATCCTGTGCCGGTGCAATCTCCTCAACCACCAGGTTGTAGGTGCCGCTGTTGCTTTCATCGTACCAGGCCATCAGGTAAACCGTCTCGCCCTCTGCCAGGGTTGCCGTCATGCTGCCGCTGCCGCCGCAGTGATTCCAGCTCCAGGTCTCCTGGTTCAGGACATGCAATGCACCGCTCGGGGTATTCAGATGGATGCGATAGGCGCCGTCCCTGGTTGCCGTGAACGTCACCGGTGTGTTGTCATGAATGGGTATCGCCGATTCCGTTGAGGCCGCCTCGAGCGTGCCCACTGCGTCCCTTATCGCCATGGTGTAGGACGCACTGCCAAAGCAGTGAAGGGTGAAATACACCGTGCTGCCCGCCGGAACAATGAAAGGAAGCAGATAGTTCACTCTGTTTCCGGCGCCGCCGATCTGCGCGCCGGTGGCGCTCATAATATCCAGACCGCTCAGGCCTGTCCCTTCCAGTACATACAGGCCACCGGAAGCCGAGGTAAAGCTGTAGTGATAGTTGCCATCTTCGGTTAATTCATAGGTGGTGTCCAGTACTGCCGCCGTAATTCCGCTCTGGTGGTTCTGCGTGGTCAGTTCGTGGACAGCGTCTTCCGTATATACCGTGTTGTGGCTGCTATCCTGCAGGATGGCACGATAGTAGGAGTGCTGTCCGGGAACGAAGTTTTCAAATGTGGCAACCAGCGTCGCGTTGTTGCAGACTTCGTTTCCTCTCATGGTCCATCGGCTGATGTCCGCGGAGAAATCCTGTGTTGAGCTGGTTTCAATGCCATAATAGTATTCACTGACCAGTTCCGCCGTGGTGCTGACTTGGAAAACAATGGTCGCACTGAAGTTTGTAACATCCTGAATGTTTACCGCCGCAATGCTGTTCGCGTCGGCCGGGACAACCTTCTCAACGGTGACGGTTCTCGTCCCGTAAACGGGAGCATACTCAGCTTTAAAGGTAATGCTCTCCCCTGCCGCAAGGTATTTGCTGATCTTGTTGTAATAGTCCCAGTTCCCGGTCTCAGGGTTCAGGAGACTGAAATTCCCCTGACCAGTGGGATTCATTGTTACGGTATAATATCCGTCCTCCGTTGCTTCAAAATACAAGGTCTCGCCGCTCTCGGCACTTCTGGCCTCGCCAACAACCAGCGACTCCATCTCGGCTGCATCGACACATACGGTTCCAATGTCTGTATTCTGGTTCAGGCCGTAGAGGTAGTACGTCTCACCGGCTGTTGCAGAGAAGGTCATGCTGTAGTCGGTATCGGGATGATAGTCGCTGCTGATAATCAGACCATTCTCACCGAATATGTACATGTCAAAGAATGTGCCGCCTGCGGTGAGGGTGTACATACCGCTCGCACCCGGTGAGAAGAGCGCATACATTCTTTCACCCGTCTGGATCTGAAGCGGGTTCCCTTCCGTAAGGACTTCATAGTCCGAATTGTCAGCCGGCATTGTGAACGAAACCACATTATTGCCCCAGGCGAGGTCTGCCCACTCGCCGCTGTTGCTGTCAAACTGCTGCAGCAAGCCTTTGACATAATAGGTGATACCGGGTACCAGTTCACCGTAGTCCCAGGTGTAGTAACAGGTTCCGTGGTCATATGGTGTGTGGACTTCGCCCTGGACTTGCTTCTGGCTGATGTGTCCCATTCCGTCGGAAAAGTCCGAATTCGTGCTGATCCAGACCCCGTAGCCGTAGCCGGCTGTCGCGACAGCAGTGGGTACCGTGACATCCAGCTCAAATCTAACCGCGTTATATGCCGTGTCTGTAACCGCAACGACCTCAACCATACTATCCATCGGGCCGTTCTTCGGTACCAGCGTCAGATCAGCCCGATTGTAGGTTATCAACGTGTTCTCGTCATAGGTATAGGTAATGGCGTCAGTGCCGTCATTGCACACAAACACATATCCATTGTCGACATCACCGGAGTCATAACCGGTCATGAACAGCTGCTTCGGCGCACCGACAGAATTATCATCACAATTCGTCACATCGACCAGATAGCTCATGCTGTTTATACTGACGATATTCCACATGTGCGCTTCCTTGCCCATGTTCCCCGACACGAGCAGGCATCTGACATCGTCTCTCCAGCCTGTCAGTTCGCCTGTCAACTCGCAGAGGTAGGCAAAGGCCTTGGAATAGCCTTCGCAGACAACCGTGGTGGCGGGATCATTGTCGAAAACCCAGATCAGCTGCCAGGGATTGCCGTAGGCAACACCGCCCTCAGCTGCAGCCGTATTATAGCTGGTCAGATCACAGATCCGCTGGCGATAATAATCCAGCTTACCGGCATCATCATAACTGGAAGCCTCGTTGACAATGGTTTGTGCAAAGTTGATTGCGCTGCTGACCGTGTTCGCATACTGCGGGTCAACTTCCGTATCGCTTCCATTCAGCCGGAATTCATTCGCGACGCGGAACGTATAAGTGCAGCTGCTTATCCCAACTGTATTTGAACTCATTGAGAAGCTGGGGGTGCTAGTTAAACAATTGTCTCCGCTTGCGAACCAGTACATCTCATACGGGCAGTCGGCCAAAAGGGCATGGAATGCTTCCTCAAGAATCACACCACTCCTCTGTCCGGCGGCTTGTGCAGCTGCCTGAGCGTTGTCATTTGTAATCGTCTCATAGCCCAGTTCCTGCGCGGTCCAGCTGGTCTGAACACCATAGTTTTGCAGCGTCGCTGCATCAATGGTAAACACAGTAGATGTCCGGCTGCCGTTTGCAACCTGGCTGATCAGTCCAATGAGTATCTGATACAGGGCAGCCTGTGTTGTGTTCCCCCGGTTAACCAGTTCATTCAGTGCATAGTTGACGCTGGCCGCCTGAACGGGGTCAACGGACTCTTCCAGGCGCTTCTCGACATACTGATCCAGCAGGTCATCCGGGATATTCAAGCCCGCGGAACTGGTCGTTACGGAATAGGAATATTCTCCAACGAATGCTTCCTCGGCGGTCTCCTGCTCCACTTCCGCTGCAATTACCTCAACCTCGGGTTCCGCATCGGCAGCAGGCTCGCTTTCCCCCTGCTCTTCCTCTGCAGGTGCCGGGGTCTCCGGGTCTGTGACCGCAGGATCCGTTTCGGGCAGAACAGCGTCATCAGCCACAGGTTCTGTGCCTGACTCGTCGTTACCCGTGTCCTGTCCCTCGGTCGGCTCGACCACCGGTTCCGGCTCAACTACCGGTTCCGGCTCAACTACCGGCTCCGGTTCAGCTACCGGCTCCGGCTCAGCTGCCGGTTCTGGCTCCGGTTCCGCAGGTACTTCCGGGGTCTGAACCTCAGCCGCTTCCACGACTTCCTCCGAAACCGGTTCCGTGTTCTCAACCACTACATCCTGCGCATACGCAGGAACAGCGAGTGAGAACATCATTACGATTGCCAGGAACATGCTCAGTACTCGTCTTTTCATGCCTGTGTCCTCCTGAAAAAAATAATTGATTCATTTTTTATCATTAATGGGATGGCCTGTGGTGAATAATAAAATCCTTTAATTGCTCCGGAAGGATTCTTTTCACTGCCTTCTTTAACTTTTGTTTATTCTTTTCCTTAATGGCATACTTCTGAAATACTCTTTCTACGCCATCATATCCCTCTTTTTCATATGCATTAAATACTTGTTCCCTAATATTACTGTGTTTTGCCGGTTGTCTTAGTTGTGTGTTACGTTGGATTACATCTTCCAGTCGCACGGGATATAATTCAAGATAGTGCCCATATCGAGTAAGCAGTTGTTTCCCTTTCTCTGTGTTTACCAAGATACATGAAATCCCCTGTTTTATATCTAATGAACCACCATTATCAGCAAGTAATTCCGGGTTATATCGATCAATTCCCCAGTAATCACCTATTGTCAGATCCCCAACACGATTGGTGTTGGCATACTGGCAAGCATAACAACTTTCTCTGTAAATTTCACCATCAAGAAATAGCCTATAATATGAATGGTCTCTACTATTGTTGGGGATTATTGTTATCTTTCCATCTTTTTGTCTTATACTAAAATGGCCTTGAAGAGATTTCCATCCATTCTCTTTATCGCGAAAAGTATATTCCTCAATCGGTAAGCCCACTTGCTTTTCAGCCTGCCTTAAATAGTCATTAAAAAACTTCTGGGATGGTGTGCCGTGGCACACTATATCTATCAGAAACAACTGTTCCAATTTGTTCTCAAACACCTTTTTAATTGCTGCATTCTGGCATGGCGTACCTGAAAAAAGTATTCTCTTTCCGTTGTCTAATTCGCGTTTTATTTCCAAGAACACTTGATCCATGTGACTCTGAACGTATTTTGATCCTTGCAATTTCGATATTTCTGACATCTCATGAACCAATATATGCTCTACTTCAAAGGCATTTTCAGCTTTTTTCATATCAGCACCACATGCTGCTCCACCACACTTGAGAAATTCAGTCGCGATTGCAGAGAAAATGCCGCCAGAACTTGCGTTTGATATCAGCCTTATATCCCGACACTGTCCTGCAAAACATTCCAGTACCGTATTTCTTTCATATGGCTCATTCTGAGGACAAGAACGGATACATTTTTTACATTCAATGCAACGATTTTGATTAATACTGGGGTACCGAAAGCCTCTGTTATCTTCTTCCATTGAGATTGCTTGTCTCGGACAGATATAAGCGCAAGCTGCGCATCCGCAGCAATGTTCTTGATTCTCTAATACTCTTTGCACCGAAATGACGTAATTACCTCCCTATAATAGAAAGCACTATGTTCCTAGCCCTTTTGAACTCTTGTGTTTGCCCCAAGATTAGGATGCAAAAAAAACTTGAAATCAATACACTAAAGATAAGTTTTACAAGCAATTCGAGACCCCCTGTTAATTGTATCATTCCTGTCAGAAAATACGAAACTACAGTGGAAATCACCACTACTGACAAACATTTTAGCAACAGTGCAACATAATCCTTGGATCTCCCAGGGAAAATATAGCGGAACAAATTGGCCGTGATCCAAGGAGCACTGATAAACCCTATACTGACAATTGTTGATAACAGGACTCCATAAAGGCCATAGGTGTTTACCATTAACAAATTAAGAGCCAAATTTACAGCGCCTGATGTCAACGGTCGAAATCTATCCTGATGCCATATACCTGCCGCTTCTTTATAAACACCTGCTAACATCAAATATTCAAAAACAATAAAATATAAGCAAAACAGGACTACCATCGACATGCCGAGTTTAAAGTCTGCACCAACCCATAAGGTGATAAATGGTTGGTATAAGGTAATCATGCATGCTGAGCAAATCGCTATTAAGCAGAATGTTATTAAAGTAAGCGTGCGATAGTCCTGATAATTTTTTTCTTCAGAATCTAATACTAAACTGTTTCCAATGCCCGCGGTTATTGATGTAAATAGTATTGCAAACAGACCTGATATAGCATGCATTATAAAGTAATAATTCTGATAAATTGCAAGAAGACGCAAACCTAAGAACGCAGAAATGATAATTGTATCGGCTGCAGTTACAATTGTCCCACCTAGTTTTGATGTAAACACATCCCTAACTCTGCCATTGATTAGTTTGATCTCTTCGGCTGGTAAAGTGCCGATTGGCATGTATTGAGGATAAAACTTTTTAGAAACAAATGATGTAAGAATATTGTTTAATATCTGCGAAAAAATAATGGTTGCTATAAATAAATAGTAATTGTGGAACACTGCTAAAGACAATAATTGAATAGCATACTGAACCGTATTAGTTAGAAGCAATATTTTGCTGATCACATCATTTCTTTGGTGCGCATTTAAAATGCTGTTTCGATATGCAAAAAGCCAATATGAGACCACCGTTGCGAGAAGATTCAGTAGGTAAAGGAAAAAAACATTGATATCATCCGGAACATTTCCATGGATTAGCTTGGGAACAAATGGTAGAATAATCAATCCTCCACCCAGCACGACAATTCCTATTACCCTATAATACTTACGGTACAGCAGCATTAAAGCACATACTGTATTTTCATCGTCTTCGGCAATAGGTTTATACATAGAGAAAACTAAAGCGCTACCTACGCCAAGCTCTGCTAGATTTAGTACTTGGAGAATTGATGTAAACAGGCTACTTAAGCCAAGATACTCAATTCCCAGATAGTAGATGATGGCCGTTCTCATTATAAACGGCATAAGGATATTATATATTTTTACGGTAAAACCAGAGAGGATACTCCTGGCTGCATTTCTTTTTCGTTCAACTCTCATATTATGAACTACAGATTCAGGAGAGGGCACCTAACAAGTATTCCTTCGAGTTGTCTATCATCGGGTTAAGCAACTCCTCAACATGGTGATAGTCAATTTGATTATCAATATCAAAAGCCTCATGGTAAATGCGGTCTTCAAGTTGCAGCATATTGAGCAAGTCTTCTGCCCTTATACCAGTTTCCTTTCTGCTAAACCAACAGAACGGTTTGTTGAATATTACTGAAAAAACAATTGCATGAAATGAAGTAGATAGAACATATGAGGCATTTTCTATCAGATACAAAAACTCTTCCGGTTTGACTCCGAACAAATCCGTCCACGAATGTAGTTTTCCTCTGAATCTGGGGTCTTTTTTTTCAGTTATGTAATATACCGGCAATTTCTTTTCCCTTGAAAGCTCATCGCAGTATTTTAGCATTTCCTCACTGGTGCCGAGCATATACATAAATATATACTTCTGTTCCTGTTGAAGTTTTTTCGGTTTTTCTCTGGGATATGATTCTCTATTCAGCAAAAATGTTGGATCTAACACCACATTAGCTTTCTTTGTTGTATATCTCTGAAGAATACTAACTGTACTTTTTTCTCTGACGGATATCGAATCCAAGCGATTAATATAATATTTTAATTCCTTAGAATAATCTTTTTTAAACCCTGCTTTTCCAAAGCTTGGTGCATAAGCAATTTTCTTCTTTCCTTCATTGACAAAGCCAAGAAAGAACCCCTGATCTACCCCTTTTGTACAATCTAAATTCCATATTTGATCACTACCACAGATAAAGATATCAAACGCTTTATTTAAATCGATCAAACTTTTTGAATCATAAAAAACTTCTTCCGTTAAATTCAAATATTTCGTCCAGAAGTTATTGAAGCTATTCTTTCTTTTGTAATAGAATGGAAAGTAGATGGCTGTACGCATTAATTGCACGAAAGCCCCTTTTGAAAACCTATGCGGGATCAATCTATAAATATCAAAGTCTTTAGACCTGTAATCGATAATTTCCACTTCATATTTATGTTTATTGAGAAAACTTTGAAGGGCATATGCCTGCAAAGCTGAACCATAATTGTATGAACAATGAAGTGTGATTATTGCTATTTTCATTAAATGCAAATTCCCTTTACAAACAAATTGAAGATTGATTAATCATGTCCTAGTAGCGATTACCCGTTTTTTTACTTTGCGCTTTTTTTAACAGTTAAATAAAAAGTTACCGTGTCACTTTATTGAATGAACAATCTTAAAGCAGAAATATTTTCCAAGTTTTATACCCGTCCATGCGATGCCAAATGCCGTATGATCATTGACACACCACTTCAACAGATTTTGAATATAGCCTTTACAATATCGGTGATATTGCTCTTTATCATGAATTGCAGCTGCAGTTTTGAATAATTGTTCTCTATAGAACAACACCCTTTTACGAATGGCATTTGCTGCTCTTTTTTCAAGGGGTTCTACAAGCCTCAGCGCATACTCATTTGCACTCAACGCATCTTTGCAGTAATTCAGGTTTTTCTGTGACTTCAACGTCGTCCAAGTATTGCCTTCACGTTCAATTCTATAATGATAGCCAGTGCCTTGCCATATTACGGATTTTCTGCTGTTCAGAAGAACTTGAACCAACCAGACAACATCTTCTCCATATCGATACTGAGCATCAAATTGACAAATTGTTCCGTTAACCATCAGTACACTTTTGCGAAACAGCTTGTCAAATATGAACATATTGGGACTGCGTCCAGGACGCTCTGGCATACAATGAAGCAATGTCTGTTGGCGATTTAAAATAGTCCCAGATTTCTCACGAGGTAAAACGGCAACCATTTCATTAGAAGTGATTCGATTATAACCACAAATAGCTATGTCTGTATTTGCTGTCTCAATATAGTCCATGAGCTTGGCATACATTTCCGGCTCAATCCAATCGTCACTGTCAACAAAGGTTATATACTCTCCTTTTGCCATGGATAATCCACTGTTTCTTGTGTCACTCACTCCTGTATTTTCAGATTTAAATATACAAAGAATCCTGTTGTCTAGTTTTGCCCACCGTTTCATGATCTGTACAGATGTATCTGTGGACGCGTCATCAATAAGAATGATTTCCAAGTCTTTATACGTTTGATTAACAATAGACTTGATACACTGATTTAGATACTTCTCTGTATTATATATTGGAACAATTACGCTGATCATTTCATCTCCGCATCAAATTCTTACGATCTTCTTTATGTTACAGCCGTAGTACATCAGTAACATGAGCTTGCCCTATTCCATATAGATATCATGATGATTTCTTTTTTCTTCTGGAGGTAGAACCATATAATCACCATACATTTGGGAGAGAACAAAGTCGTAATTCTCCGGTCCATTCAGCTTGAAACCTTCAAATTGAAATAGCATGCCCTTCCCATATACATTCTTCTCAAACATTTCTTTCATTCTCCAGTTACCGCAGAAATTAATCAGGCGGTCAGAACTGGAATATTTATATTTTTTTAGCTCACGGTCCAACGCATTCCACAAATAATTCGAATTCAACAGATTTTGTCCATGTAATTTCAGAAAAATAAATATAAACTTCTCTTTTTTTGTTCTATATTCCCCGATCGACTTTCCCTTGGTTGAGAAGTTCTTTTGCATCTGACTCAGAGTAAACAGCTTGGAAAACAACATTGCCTTATTCTTCCAAATATGGAACTCTATTTTGCCTTCCGGTACGCCGTCCAAGGGAAAAACATCTATCCAGGCATGGTCATCAATCAGATTTCCCATGCTGATTCTTTTCAGTGAAACATTCCTGTTCGCTATCTGCGAAAAATAAAGACTAGAGTATCTCTTTCCGTTTTTAAATGTCCTGAGATAATACGGATCATCCAGTTGTTTTTCTGCAATCTCCAAAAATCTTTCATAATCCGGTCTGGGCATACCGATGTCTATATCGTCATCCCATGGGATAAACCCCTGATGACGAACGGCCCCCAGCAGGGTTCCACCCAGCGCAAAATATCTGAGGTTATGCTCATTAACCAGATCCAGAAAAACCTTTAATATCTCTGTTTCTGCCTCTTGAATCCTCTTAATTTCCGTATTTCGCTCTTCTGTTTTTGCCTCCATCTTAAGACAATGCTCCTGTTTCTCCAATCTGCTTTCCTGTAACCTTTGATTCGTAGATTTTCGCATCAATCAGGGTTCGATAGAAGTACGTTTCAAAGTAATTCCAATAATAGCCTTCAACGCCATCCAAAAAACCTAACCGGAAATAGTACCAATATAGAAACAGCAGACGGCAACGAATTCTTGCCGGCAGTTTATAATAGACATTATATTTAATCAGTCTTCTGATCTTCGAAGGCCTGTCGAGTTGGTCTATCTCCTGTTTGCATACAGTCCGTTCAAAGTAGTCCTTCACTTCCCGAGACGAGTACCAGTTACTCTTGTTAATCATATAATCGAGATTCCGAACTGCATGGTGTATTGACAGGCTTTTCATTGAAATCGATCTGCCTTCGGTGAGAATCAGCTGCTCCCCCCAGTAACGGTCTTCCATGTATGCCTTTCCGAATTTAAAAATACAGAGTTTTTCTAACACATTTAAGAACCCATGTTTTATCTGTTTCCCCATAAACTCTGTTTGAAGTCTGAATACAAATCCATTAATATCCGTGGCTGCATGGGTATGACACAGCGTTTCTATCTCGTCCCGCGATTCCTGCGTGACCTCCTCATCAGCATCCAGTCGAAAAACCCACATTGTCTCAATATTTGCATGATCAATCGCGTATTGGAATTGTGCACCATAATGTTTAAAAGGATGTACAAGAACTTCGGCTCCCAGCGCTCTAGCTATTGCCACTGTGTTATCCTTACTGAAGCTGTCAACCACAACAATGCGTTTTGCTATCGGTTTGACAGACATGATACATCTTTCTATATTCTTTTCCTCATCTTTCGTCAAGATGATAACGGTAATATCTGCCATTTCAAGCCCCAAATATACAAATGATAATGATCACCTACGGTATAGCCAAAACACTTAATCTCAGAAAACAAGAAAAAACTGACAAATCATTATATTTATTCATTCCAATTGATACCGTTGACTCTGCGGTATAATACAAATAAATAATGTAAACAAGAAGTTGAGCAACCCTAGCTCCAATAGAGCTACAGATTCAAAGGCTGCAAAGGCCAGATATGAAACTATCATCGCAATACATAAGTTCCCCAAATCTTTATCTCTAATTTTTGTAGCTACAACCGCTTTCATGTTATTTGTCAAATAATAGAGATAAAACAGTATTTTTAATATTCCCCCAGAAAACAACAAATAATAGTATGTATCATCAATGTCTATATGCAGGAAATCAATTCCAGCAAATCCGACACCAAATACCAACGTGCTAAAGTTGACTCCTGCTCTTGTAATTGCCCTATGTCTCAAATACGCACGTCCTGCATCTCCAACTTCAATTCGTAGCACACTATTTAAAACAAATGATTGGACTTTAGAGCTAGAGGAAAAAATCAAAATTGTCCCAATGACAATTGCGATCAACAAAATATAATCTCTCTTTTTATGCTTCTTTTCAATCCACCAAAAAACAAAGATCAACAAAAGACTGTGAAGCAGCGCCGCTCTGCTAAAAGAAAGAATTACCGCAATTACTTTTGCGAGAATAATATATACAAATACTCTTCTATTTGAATATTTATATAGATATAAGTCTGCCGCGATTGTCAGCGAAACAAATGACCCGTAAATATTCTTCCCATAGAAAAAACCATCTATATCTGCTCGATATGGGCTTAATCTACCAATAAACACACGGATCAAGTTTCCCGATCCCAAGATCCATGCCATTAAAATTGAGATAATGCCAATGACACTTATAATATGTAAAAGATTTATAATTTCACTTCTGCTTAGCACTTGATCTTCTCGGACATAATCAATAATTAGTAAGAATAAAGGCAGAACAAGAATATTAATATTTGTTCCGATGGCTTTTAAATTGGCGGTTAGATACTTTATATTTAAGATTATCGTGATAATGCTTATCAGGGCAAACAGCAATAGATCCCTCCCTATTGGTTTTCTGATTTTCTGAAAACAAGGGAGAAAACACAGAAAAATACCTAAAAGATTAACTATCCAAACAATAGTTGACGAGTGAGTTATAAAAGCCCTTAAAACTATTCCAAGCAGCATTATAAAAATATAAAGTATTAATCTGTTTGCAAAAGTAACTGAATGCCTCCTATTGTTAGAGAATCCAGATAACATTTCTGTTTATGCTCTCTTTCTATTTAATGACACTCGATATTGTAATGTTATAGTATTTTTTCAGGCCGTTGAAGGCATAACATCCCATAAAGAAGACGCTTTCAGGAACGGACAATCCACATAGACGATAGGTATTCCAATTCATTCTGGCTGACCTGATTTTATTCCCCGTTTTTGAATATCTTGTAAACCGATAGATTAATAACGGCTCATCGATCCCATATGCAGGAATCCCTTCTTTGGTTATTCTCAGCCATATAGCATAATCCTCATGAATGTCCTTCTCTTTTTCTGTCTCATAATACTTATGATAAAGAGAGGATTTAACCAGTGCCGAAGAATTTGAAATCAGATTTTGCCGAAGAAGCTGTCGGTAGCTTACTTTTGCCGGGACATGAAGTTGCCAGGGAATCCTTCTTCCTTCCAGATCCATAAAAGCAGATCCTGAAAAAACAAGTTGCGCATCTTTTTCTTTTGCCAGGCTCATCTGTTTCTCAAGTTTATCCGCACGCCATACATCATCGCTATCCAATATAGCTATCCATTCCCCTTTTGCTCTGTCCAAGCCTCTTTTTCTGGCCCGAGACACGCCCAGATTCACCGTATTGCAAAGAAGTCTAATGCGCTGATCTTGATATGTATTGACAATTGATATGGTCCGATCGCATGAACAATCGTCTATTACCAGCAATTCCCAATTGCTATAAGATTGTGCTAATACAGATTCTATGGCTGCTTTTATCGTCTTTTCCGCATTATATGCAGCCATAATGATCGAGATATGTGGATCTCTCTTCATTCCTCTTTACCCTTCTGTGTCTAGATAATGGCATTAATATCTATTCTACTGTATTTGTGAATATGGGCAATTATCTCTGTTCCATATCTCTGCATATAACACTTCTTACCTGTGTGCTGCTCGTGCTTTGTGTATATGGGAAGTAAACAATCTCGACATTTTTATCCTTGAAATATTCCTCATATCTTTGGAATCGTTCTGTCCCTTGATAATCGGAACCGACGAAAAGCCTGTCAAAATGGTAAATCTCCCAGGCCTCAGAGTCTTCCACAGGAGAATCCACCACTCTGTCTACATACTGGCAGGCAGCTACGATTTCTTTTCGCTCTTCAAATGGAATAAAGGTTTCTTTTCCCTTCCATTTTCCACTATCATGAACTCCAACAATAAGATAATCACATTGCTGCTTTGCTCTTCTCAGGAGGTTCAGATGGCCGATGTGGAACAGGTCGAAGGTTCCGGAGAGATATCCAACGACGACCTTCTTATTGCTCTGGATTCTGCCGGAATTCAGCTTATACTCATAGCTATGCATTCCATATTTGGCTGGATCTGCATAGTAGTCCTCTATCACTTTCTTATATGTTTTCTCGTAATCCGGAATATATCTCGTTTCACGGGCATAGAGGCGGTCAACAATCTCCCTGGCCAGCTCCGCTGTCAAGGACAAGTCATTTTCTCCACCGTTAAATCTGGTTCCCTTAACAGATCCCGGTGAAACCTCCAGAATTCTGTTTTTCAGGTTTGCAGCTTCGAGTTCGATATTAACGCTTTCGACAAACCGGCAAACCCCTGCCTTTGCTGCTGCATATACGGAAAGCATCGGTGAACTGACCAGCCCGGCGATGGAGCCCATCACGCCACAGCAGAAGTCTTCCTTGCTCTTGATGCGATCATAGAAAAGCCTTAGCATCTTCACTGTCGATACCAAGTCAACCGTCAGTGTTTTGTGGATCTCAGCAACCGTATACTCTTCGAATTCGCATACCCGGCCAAACCCTGCCGTAATCATCAGAAGCTGGATATCCGGATCATCATGCAGGTCAGCAAACAGATTTTCATCAAAATACTGCAAATCGCAGAAATGATGTTGGTAGCTATCCCCAGGCAGAATGCCAATTGTTGGTTCAGTACGGCTGAGAATTTGAACGAAAAAACCGCGTTCAATCAATTCCCTGCTGATTGCAAGCCCAATACCGCTGCTCCCGCCAACTACAATTGCTTTTTTCATTTTTCCATGCCTCATATTAACAGCTCAATCTCTTTTTAATCCGCCCAGTGTTCCAGTTTTTTCAGTTTGTTGTCGGTTCGGAGCTCTTCACTGTCATAGTCCATGCCCGCTGTCAGTTGTCCGGCTTCGATCCCCTGGGTACTATCTTTGGAGAAGAGAATTCCGAAGGTGGCAAAGATGAGCTGAAGATCCGTGACAACGCTCATGTTGTTAATATACAACAGATCGAATTCCAGTTTCTCATAAGGGTCAGTGTTGTACTTGCCATAGACCTGCGCATATCCGGTAAGGCCTGCTTTCACCTGCAGGCGGAGCCGGAAGTCAGGCAGGAATTTATAGTACTGTTCGGCGATCTCAGGGCGTTCCGGTCGGGGTCCGACAATGCTCATATCCCCCTTGAGGATATTAAACAGCTGGGGCAGCTCGTCCAGGCGGCACTTGCGCACAAAGTGCCCGATCGGCGTGATGCGGTCATCCTTGTCACCGGTGGAGAGCCGGGCAACACCGTCTTTCTCCGCGTCCACACGCATGCTGCGAAACTTGTATATCTTGAACTGTTTACCGTCTTTGGTCAGGCGTACCTGCTGATAGATGGCGGGGCCGCCGTCATAGAGGCGAATGGCAAGAGCGGTGATGAGCATGACTGGGCTTAAAACCACAATGCCGCAGAAGGAAGCGAAGATATCAAAGGCGCGCTTGAAGATGGCATATTCCGGGTTCAGAACAGACCGCCTAACGAACAGTACCGGTGCGTCAAAGGACTGAATGTGTCGAGCCTCCTGCATAATGACATCGCCGATATGCGGGAGGAAGAAGCCAATGATGCCCTGTTCCTTACAGTACTTGGCAATGCCGTTGCGGCAACGAGAGTGAACCCCGGCGACAAAGACAGCCTCGTATCCGTCCAGCTTTTCCCGGATCGCCTGAAAGCTGTATCCGTCATACTGCAGTTCTTCTTCTATGCGATAGAGACGCTCCGTCGGCTTGCCCTTAATAGAGCCGAAGCGTTTTTTATCCAGCTCGTTTCGATAAATGAGGATGGTTTTTTTCGCCGGGTTCAGCTTAAAATAGAGCTTGTTGCCATAATAGGACCAAACGCAGTCCAGAGCCAGCTGCGCTGCCAGAGCTGGTGTAAAAATCCATGGAGAATGGCATTTCCGCCAGGCAATGGAGACGATGAGCCACATGACGGCTGTACTGAAAAACTGGGCCAGGAATTGGGCAAAAACAAGTGCCCTGATACGCATATAACCAAGCAGATAGGCATTATACGTACGGGAAAAGAAGAGCATGACAACTGCAAATCCCGCCAGAACATAATAGTTATAACGGAAACCGTACTTGCCCATTCCGGTCAGTCGACCATAGCGGAAAAGGAGCCAACAGACATAGAAAAGCAGCAGCGACATGCCGAAATGCACCAGTTTCAGGCACATCAGGCTCAGCTGCTTCTTATTCTCTGTGTCTCCTGTTGTACGATTCATCGGCCTGACTTCCTTACACTCTGCTATATAGGCATAATACCATATATTGTATCAATTTAGTTTACCACACACAACAATATAATTCAATAAAAAATGCCAGAAAAGCGATTGTTTCTCTGACATTTTTTAAGTATTTCTAATTTGGTTATTCTTCAAATCTTGGACGGGTCGACAAGGCTGGCGTTTGGGGTAAAGAAGAGCTCGATTACCTGCTTCTTCAGGGCATCCATGTCCACATGAAACTCCGTATATCCGGTCTCGTAATTGACATTGGCCTGTCCCTTTATATCATCAATTGACCGGAAATCATAGTCCTTCATCTGATCGGCAAATTTGGCCAGCTCATTGGTTGTCAGATCTGAAGTGACATAAGGAGAAATAGCATCCGCAAACTTCAGCGCAAATTCGTCGTCCTCTTTGAGCTGTGTGTCAATTTGCTCTCTCAGAGATTGTATGAAAGACCGCTGGCGGGACATGCGGCTGAGGTTAGTGCCGTCCGATACCGAGGTTCTTGCACGCACAAAGCGCAGGGCCTGTTCTCCGTTCAGTGTGATGACGGCCCCTACTTTGAAAGCCGGGTCTGCCTTCGTCAGGTCCTCTTCGATGGTGACGGGAACACCGTTAACCAGGTCGGCAACAAGAGGAATGCCGTCCATTGTGATAGCAAGATAATGGTCAACCGGCACACTGTACAGAAGGCGTGACACCGCCTCGGACACATTGCGGCAGCTGTCTTTTCCGCCGGAGCCAAAGCTGTGGGCGTTGTTCAGGTGGGCATACGCCGTGCCCGCCGGGTTGCCGTTGTCATCGAGCCGCCGGATATCCATCATGGTATCACGGTTTAAGTGAAGGGCACTATAGGTCTTGTTGCTCCGGTCGACGATCATCAGCATAATGAAGTCTGCCTGTCGGTTGTTCAGGTTCTGGTCTTCATATTGAAATACTGATTCTGTTGTCTCATCGGTACCCATGACAAGATAGGTTGTGATGTCATTCCGAAGATAGAATGCCTTCCCGCCGTCATATAGCGTGAGGCGTTCAATCGGCGCGTCGGTCAGGCCTGCAGTTCTCTCACGGTCTTCGTTCTTTCCGAGCAGGTCAAGGGCAATGAATCCGGCTGCCGCCACGAGCAGCAGAATGATTAGAAGCCACAGTTTACTTTTCCCTTTGTGATGTCGTTTCATATTCTTTATCCCTGTAACAAAAAGCCCAGCGATAATCATCGCCGGGCTTTGATATTTCTTAAAGCTGTGTGTTAACCGTTCGCAACTTCACTCTCGTTCTGAGACGGAGTAACCTGGGATTCCTCCCGAACCCACTGGTTATCAACTAAATTCTCATTCCAAGTGCCGGAGTCAGTGTTGCCTTCAGAATCTTTATAAGTGAAACTTGCCTGTCTAGAATTATCGCTGGTATAGGTATAGGTAATGTGCTGTTCGAAGGTATAGCCATTATCCTCACCCTGAAGATCAACTGCAATTTCTCTGCCTGTTTCCGTATCATAGGTCACCGTCGCGGTTCCGATCACAACGCCATCCGCGTTAACCAGCGGATAAGTCACAGTGTAGGTAGCACTGGCCGCAGACTCTGCGGTGCCAGAACCCTCTTCATAGTAGAACGGCTGACCAGCAACCTTCTTTACAACACCCTTCACGAGCAGGGTCTTGGAGGTTCCGTCATAGGAGTAGGTATCGGCTGTCTCAGTGGCAGCGGCCTCAACCTCGGCAACAAGAGCGTCAAACTCTTCCTGAGACATTGCGGATACTTCGGCATCGGCAAACGCAGCAACCTCATCCAGAGCAACATCGCCAACGGACTGAACCGCAGCAACCTTGGAATCGGCAAAGGCTTCCGGCTCAACAGCCGTCACAGAAGCAGGGAGAACAACCGTCTCAAGACCGCTCATACCGGCGAAGGGCTCAGCCTGGATGGTTGTAAAGCCTTCCGCAAAAACGATGCGGGCAACATCCAGATTACCCCAAGGATAGTCAGCTGCATCCGCGTGGGCAGTAACGCCAAAGGCGGCGATCATGCAGACAGCAAGAATAACTGCAAGCACCTTTTTCATAATTCAAATCCTTCCTTTTCTTTTGCTATTGCTATAATATACAGAATCCATCTTGTACGTGGGTATTGTACACCCCTCTCTCATTTGTTGTCAAGTTATAATTGGCAATTTTTGAAGCTTTTTTCACTTGAACATATTCATGCTGAATTATGAAAGACTTCTTATAAAAAGTCAACAATTATCCCCTGTTGTTGTGGCAATTGTCTTGCATTTTATATTTTAATATGTTAGAATGATCTGCCTTAATTGTAGGTTTATGTTCCTGCTATTAATTGGTTTCATTTTTTATCTGCGGTATGATTACGTTTCGATGGAGCGATGACAATGACGATCAAGAAAGCACTGGCCCTGATCCTGATTCTTGCAATTCTCGCAGGCGGAGGTGTCTATCTCCTTCAGACAGAGAGGGCTGACAATGAACGAATGAGGAGTCTATATTCCGAGGCGGAGCCGCTGGAACGGGAACGTGCAGCCCTCCTTGAGGAGAGGAATTCCCTCTCTTCTGAGTACGCCCTGAAATTCCGGGATTATGCCACAACGGAGATTCTATTTACGAATCTGAGTTCTCATATCCTGACCGACGCGTATCCCGTGATGCGCGACCATGATGTTGTTGGCGTCCTCGGCTTTTCCTACCGTGAGTTTCCCATTTATTATGGCAAGCTTACCGTGGATGACTGTCTGAAACTGATCGGTGACGGATGGGGAACCTGTTTGATTTATGAGCAGGGCTGGGGCAGCTTTACAGCCTGGTATGAAGCACTTTGCACTTCGCTTGAGACATATAAAATTCCGCGTCCAACGGCAGTATACTTTGCCGACGACACCTTCTACACGGAAGAGCTGAACGAAGAGCTGATCTCCTGCGGTGTTCAGACGGTTATCCGGAATGCCTCTGACGGCCGCACAAACACGGTAACCGATATAAGCGGAGACCTGTGGTTTACAGGGGCGATGCCCTTTAACTACACCGGATCTGCCACGGACACGGAGCTGCTTGGCCGCACAGACGGCGCAAACCTTTGTTTCACTCTCAGTCTGACTGACCCGAAGATTATCACGGATGAGCCGGTGGAAATTGAATCCATGCGAACAGTACTCGACAGTTGGGTTGAGATGCTTTATTCCGAAAACCCGTTGGATGAGCTGGAATCTGTTGGCCCGACCCCGTCCATCTATATCGACCCGAACGACAAAGATCAGGTCCACGACACCATGCAGCAGATGTACCTGAACGATCTCACCCCGGAGCAGCAGATGTTGCTGCCGCGGTTCCGTTCCACCACCTTTGAGGCAGCTCTGCAGTATCACCGTGACGCACTCACTAACAACGGCAGCATGCAGGCTGAGATGGATGCAAGACGTGCGGAACTGGATGCACAGATTTCGGCTCTGGATGCCAGAATCAGTGAGATTTATGCACGGTGGGGTGAGGCGCAGCCCAATAAGCAGTTTGGAGGCAAGTCATGACAAAGCAGAATAACAATGAGGAATATATCGACCTCGGTCAGGTCTTTGCAGTTCTCTGGAAGCACATTGTAGCAATCCTGCTGGTAGGGATTATCTTTGCGTCTCTCTTTTTCGGGGTAGCTCGCTTCTTCCTGACACCGAAGTATGAAGCAAATGCTCTCTTCTATGTCAATAACAGCACCTTCTCCATCGGCAGTGCCTTAAACATCAGTACCGGTGAACTCTCCGCAGCATCTGACCTGGTCAACACCTATATGGCGATACTCCAGTCACGTGCCAATATGGAGCTGGTCATTGAGGAAAGTGGCGTCAGCTATACCTATGAACAGCTGCGCGATATGATCACCGCCAAGGCCGTCAACTCCACCGGTCTGTTCCAGATTACAGTCACGTCACACAATCCGGAAGAAGCGCGTGCGCTTGCCAACGTGATTGCGGCAATCCTTCCGGACAAGATTTCGGATATTGTCGACAACAGCTCGGTTGAAGTTGTTGATTATGCCGTTACACCGCATACCCGAGTCTCCCCGAGCTACATCAAATATGCCGCTGTCGGCCTGCTTCTCGGCATGGTGCTTGCCTCTGCCGCCTTCCTCCTGGCCGCTTATCTTGACAATGAGATTCATGATGAAGATTATCTGCTGAATGCGTATTCAGGCGTTCCGATTCTGGCGACGATTCCGGATCTGACATCCAAATCATCCGGAAAATATGGCGGTTATTATGGCTCGGCAGCCTATGCCAACAGCATGAAGAAGGGAGGCGTTGATTAACATGGCAGAGAAAAACTCCACTACCCAGAAAGACGCTCCGGAGAAAAAACTCTCCCGTAAAGCGCGCCAGCAGAGGGGCATGCTCTGTGAAAATCTGAGTTTTGCCGCTGCGGAGTCCTATAAGCTGTTGCGTACCAACCTGCACTTCACCCTTCCTGAAAAAAAGTGCCGCATACTTGGTATCACCAGTTCCGTCCGCGGAGAGGGCAAATCCACGACATCGGTGAATCTGGCCTTTACCTTTGCGCAGACCGGAAAACGTGTTCTTCTGATCGATGGAGACATGCGTTTGCCCAGTATTGCATCAAAGCTGGATTTACACGGCACGCCAGGTCTCTCAAATATGCTCGCAGGGCTAAACAGCGAGTCCTCGTGCCTGCGCAAATCCGCCCTATTTGACAACTGGTACATTCTCCCCGCCGGTGACATTCCTCCCAACCCTTCGGAACTGCTTGGTTCTGAGCGCATGCATGCTCTTCTTGATCGCTATTCCGATGTGTTTGACTATATCATTTTAGACCTGCCGCCGGTCAACATTGTTGTCGATGCTCTGGTTATCTCCAAGTGGACTGATGGTCTGATCGTTGTGGTTCGTGAGAACTATTCCGATCGCCGCTCTCTTGACTCATGCATGTATCAGATTCAGAAGCTGGATGCCAAAATGCTGGGCTTTGTCATGACTGATGCAAATATCGGTGCTTCATCGTACAAGCACTATGGCAAGTACGGGAAGAGCTATGGGTATGGCTATGGTTATGATTATGGATACAGCAATGTTCCGAAGTCTTCCCAGAAGAAAACGCAGGCATTTCTGGATATCTCTCTGGATGATGCTTCTGACATCTCTTCGATTAACGATCAGGATCCTGCAGATGCCGCTGATAACGGTACAAAATAACTGAGTTTTACAGGATGATAGACTTTCACAGTCATATTCTTCCCGGTATTGACGACGGAAGCAAAAACACTGCAATGAGCCTGAAGATGATTCAGGCTCTTGCTGATCAGGGCGTTAGAACGATCTGTGCAACTTCGCACTTCTATGCCACTCAGCGCAGCCCCTCTCATTTTCTTGACCGGCGTCAGGAAGCCTGGGAGATGCTGGAAGCGGTCCTGCCGGAAGATGCTCCGGAAATTCTGCTCGGTGCGGAAGTACTCTATTTTCCCGGGATCAGCCGGATGAGAGAATTGCCGGACCTCTGTCTGGAAGGCACGAATATTCTTCTGCTGGAGATGCCCTTCGACTCGTGGAGCGATTACTATATCCGTGAAGTAAAAGAGCTGGCGCACAGCGGAGAATTTACAATTCTGATGGCGCATATTGAGCGCTATTACTTCAAGCAGCCGGTTTCCGTCTGGGACGACTTTATGGATCTTGACATTCTGATGCAGTCAAACGCCGACTTCTTTCTCCCCTTTCGGACAAGGCGCAAAGCACTGAAGCTGCTGAAAGAGGGGCGGATTCATCTTCTGGGTACCGATACGCACAACATGACGACACGTCCACCGAGAATGGATGAAGCACGCAGCATGATCCGCACACGCCTTGGGAAACAGGTCCTGCGGGAAATCGACGATCTTGGAAAATCCCTGCTCGGGATTTAACAGTCCCATTCCTGACAGTTAATAAGGCATCGAAAACAGGAGCAATCCATGCTTTCGATGCCTTATTCTTTTTCTGGAAAAATACACCTCTCGCTTCACTCGTCCTCACCAGACATGACACTAGTACAACAGAAGGATGTTTGCGGGCGCGATACCCAGTTCCTGCGGAAACTGCTGTGGCCGGTTTCCCTTGGCGAGTCTCCACCATACCGGCTGACTGTCGGGTTTCTGCCCGGCATAGCGGAACTGCAGGATGGTCTCAAAGGGTTCTTCCATTTCCTC
>CADBQK010000466.1 GCA_902796775.1 uncultured Lachnospiraceae bacterium | reverse complement strand
GGTTAAGCGTTGGGGCACCAAATCTGGAAAGCCTTAAAAATCCAGTAAAATCAAGGGTTTTGGGATTCAATGTTGCGGCAGTACGGCTTGAAGGCCGCGCGCAGAGCGCCTCAGTTCTCGAAGCGCTGATCTCGAGCCGACATCATTAAAGCCCCTGGAACTTCAATGGTTCCAGGGGCTTTTCACGCCCGGAAATCTTTGATGGTTTTTCATGGCCTTTCATGGTTTTCGACCGATTTTTTATAGTTAACGAGAAGCTGGCCGCCGTTTTTCGGGCCTTATAGTAGTTAACAAATGGGCTAAATGAGGGAGAGCAAAAAGTGCGTTTTCACTGGGTTGAAGGGTGGCGTGTTATCTCCCCGAAAAGCGGTCTTGTCCCCTTTCCTGGCCTCCATCCAGACTACGATTTGAAATGGGTCCGTATGGCCGAATCTGACCGAACCAGACATTTCAAATCAGGCTTTATCCTAATCTAAAGCGCTCAGCAGACAGTTCTTCCTGCCGGGCGTCTTCTTCTTTTCAGAAGAATAGATTCCGTTACATAGCCCGGGGATTGTCTATGACGGTGACCAGGCTTTTTTCTTTTCTGCAGGCTCTGCAAAAAACCATGGAATGGAGGTCAAACCATGAACAAAGAAACCATTGTGATCGACGGAGTGCGATACTACGCAGACCGGCCTATAAGCAGCAGGGGCTTCTTCTGGAAGAACCGTAAAGTCGGGTGTTCTCTCAGGAAGGAGAATTGCTGTTACCTGGCAGAATCTCCGAAGAAGCACTTTCTTTGTGAAGATTGCTGATGCGGCCCTTGTGTTAGTTTCTGCAGTAGTTAATTATTGGCAGTAATTTCTTTTTGAGAACGCAGGCCAAAGGGAATGATATCTTTCCAACCGCGGCCAAAAGCTTTCGTGGCCTTCCCGTATGCGGATCACCCAGGATTTTAAGTATGCTTATTTTTTTGAAGTAATCCAGCCCGCATTGGATTTCTGTTCTGTACCGGTCTTTTTCGGATGCGTCGTGAAGCTCTGGGAACCAGTTTGCGGCATCCACACATGTGGTAAACAGAAGCATTGTATATGGGACAACCCATTCTGGCGCATGTTCTTCCAGATAATCTATGGTACACCGCTTGATAAAGCAACAATCCGGTGTTCTGCTGAGCAATGTCAAATGAGACTCGCTCCCGATCCTCCTTCTCCACGCGTATAATGGTTTGTCTACCCTGACGATCTTGTTGGCATTCAGCAAGACACAGGTGGACCACAAAACGTCCTGCCCGCGTCTTCCTCTCATGAATTTAAAAGGCCTGATAACAGATGTTTTATAAAGCCCTCTCCATATGGTAGGGATAGTGAGGTTCCTTTCCAATTCCTCTTTTTGTGTGCTTACCGTGATGAAATCACCGTCGTCGGAAACACTTGCTGGTCCTTCCTGTGTAAAGTCAAAGGTCCCGCTACCGTAAAAGATTTGATAATCACCGTATGCAATATCGCTGTGGGTTTCTTTAATTGCCTTATAGAGCAGCTCATACATTCGCGGGTGAATGACGTCGTCTCCATCCACGAAACCTACAAACTCTCCCCTTACCTGCCGCAGAGCACGGTTCCACGCATCTGAGACACCGGAATTCTTCTGGTGAAAGATCCGGATGCGCGGATCCTTTTTCGCGTATTGTTCACAAATGGCTCCGGATCTGTCTGTAGATCCGTCATCCACCAAAATGAGTTCATAGTCTGAAAAGGTCTGTGCCAAAATACTATCCAGACAGATTGGCAGGTATTCCTCAATGTTATATGCTGTAGTGATAATGCTGATCATGGACTTTTTTACTTCCTGTTTCCCGCTTGGTAATCAGGACCGCGTCTTTTTTTCCGATTACTGAAGGTCCCGAGCAGCTGCTTCTCATTATCAATAACGCGCACTGCTTTCTGCCAATGGAATAATATGAATATACTACTTAGTACTGCGGATTTCAAGAAGCGTCAATCTGCGTTGACCGTGCACGATGTATCACCGAGTAGTTCGGATCCGTATTCTCGCGGCAGAGGGAAAAATGAGATGTGTGTCTTGCATCCTGTATGGTTTTTTGATATTTTTTTATTGGTTTTGTGGAATCTTCTCAGATTGACTCAAAGCGCGGCAGGGGAAAGCGGACGGTCGGGGAGATGAGCTGTTGTATAGAGATACAAACCGATGCACTGTCGCAAAAGGCAGGGTGACGGGATATGGAAAAAAGAGTCCGGAACGAAACAACGGAGCGATCCTTGAACAGCTATGACAGGTCTCGCAGTGAAGGAAGCGCCGACGTCTGCCGCCCGCTCCAGGAATAACATGTCAGTGTCAGTCAGTTGTATAGTGTACATGGAGAAAGAAGAACAATGAACCGTCCTCTGATCAGCATTATCATTCCCATATATAAGGTGGAAAAATACCTTCCGCGGTGTTTGGAGTCTATTTTACGGCAGACATACAAGGAACTGGAGATTCTGTGCGTCAACGACGGAAGCCCTGATCGCTGCCGCTCGATCCTGGAGGCCTATGCTAAGGAAGACTCCCGTATCAAAGTGATTAACCAGGAAAACCAGGGGGTATCCGCCGCCAGAAACAATGGACTGCGGGCCGCGACAGGAGAGTTAATCGCATTTATTGATTCTGACGATTGGATCCATTCCCGGTATTTTGAGGTACTTACAGACTGTCTGCTGCGCAGCGGTGCGGATGTAGTGTTTTGCGAGGGAGTAAAAGTCTACGACGACAAAGACATTGAGCGCCCGCTGTCAGGAGCTGTTCTCAGGAAAATCTCTCAAGCGGAGGCATTTTCCCTGTGGACGGTTCGGCACTGCGTTTGGGCCAGAATCTATCGCCGGGAATATCTCCGGGGGCACGAATTCTCCTCGGAGATCAAAATTGGTGATGATACGATGTTCAATCTGGACGTCCTCTGCCATATCCCGGATCCGAAACTGTACTATATTCCTGAAGGGCTATATTATTGGTTTATCCGATCGGAATCTATTACTCACACC
>CADBQK010000465.1 GCA_902796775.1 uncultured Lachnospiraceae bacterium | reverse complement strand
TTCCTTTATAAATAGAAGGATATACTCACATACTTTTTTATAGTACTCTTCCTTCTTTTCAAACATGATTTTGTGAACGACCCGATTCATTTTTTTCCCGTAAAGATCAATGGCGATAATCTTTATCTGGTCGTTCATCAATTCCACACCAACTGCGACGCGATAATCGCTGACAATTGAGTAGGCAGCAGCTTTACGTCCAATCTGATCGGAATCCTGCTGGCCATCCTTAAAAATCAGGCCTTCCTCTTCGAGTTCTGACATATTGGAAGCAACTGTAGGTCTGCTTAGATGCAATGCATATGCTATGTCCTGCTGGGCTACTCTCTGGTGCTCATAAATAAACTGATAGATCTGCTGACGGTTTGCTTTCTTTATTTCACCTGGTGTTATCCGTTTTGCCATGATTTGTCCTACCTGCTCTCTTTTGAATCATCATACGGCCTGCCATCAGACACTGTTAATTATAGTTTACTCTACCATAAAAAAGCTGAAAACGACTATAATAGAAGTAAACAAAATTATGTAAAACTATTTGGCAAAATTGTCTAATTGACAATGTACTATATAAAAGTTATAATTCAAAATATAATTAGTAAAATGTTTTTACAAAAATAATTAACAATTAATTTTCATCAAAGGAGGGAGTAACATGGGTATCGTTGAAAGCATGCGGCTTGACGGTAAAAAAGGTTTTGTAACCGGTGGAGCAAGGGGTATCGGAAAATGTACTGCATACGCTTTTGCAGAAGCAGGAGCGGATATCGCGGTCGTTGATCTGGACCTTGAGACTGCTCAGGAGACTGCGCAGGAGATTGCAAAGGCTACCGGACGCAAAGTCATTGCCATCAAATGTGACGTTACGGATGAGGCAGATGTACAGAAGATGGTGGACACCGTAGTCAAGGAGCTCGGCGGTCTCGATTTCTGTCACGCAAATGCCGGTATCTGCATCAATGCTGCTGCAGATGAGATGACCTACGCACAGTGGAAAAAGAATATTTCTGTAAATCTGGACAGCGTATTTCTGACAGACACCATCGCCGGGAAATACATGCTTGCACATGGCGGCGGCAGCATCATCAACACAGCTTCCATGTCTGCACATATCGTCAATGTTCCTCAGCCGCAGTGTGCTTACAATGCTTCCAAAGCCGGCGTGATCCAGCTGACAAAGTCTCTTGCTATTGAGTGGGCCAAGAGAGGCGTCAGGGTCAACAGCATCAGCCCCGGATATATTGGTACAGATCTGATCCAGAATTCTGAAGATCTTAAACCGCTGATCGAAAAATGGAATGCGATGGCTCCCATGGGCAGACTTGGAAAACCCGAAGAGCTGCAGTCGATCTGCGTATATCTTGCCGGTGATACAGCTTCCTTTACAACCGGTTCAGACTTTATCCTGGACGGCGCATTTACCTGTTTCTGATCTTTTCGTTCTAATCTTTTAGCTTGAGAAGAATCTTACCAAAGAAACGACCGCTTTTCTATAGAGGCGTTTACAAATAACAACCATTCAAATTTGAAAGGAGAAGAAACTATGAAAAAACGTTTAGTTGCACTTGTTTGTGCAGGCATCCTGGCTGTAAGCATGCTGGCAGGCTGCGGTGGTTCCGGAAACACCGCATCTTCAGCAGCTGCACCCGCTGAGACTGAGGCTGCTTCTGAAGGAGAGAGCGCTGCACCGGAAGAGGGCGGTACCGCCGCAACGGAAGGCATCCAGGCCAGCCCCGAGTTCTATGCAAAGGCAGACCTTTCCGTACTGAACGGAAAGAAGATTGGTATCACCATTCAGTCTCTGCAGAATGCTTACTGGGCAGGCGTTATGACCGCTCTTGAGGAGAACCTCACTGCAAACGGCGCAAGCGTAACCATCGTTGCCTGTGATGACAGCTCCGCAACCCAGATCGGCCAGGTAGAGAACTTTATCTCTTCCAAATGTGACCTGATCATGATCCATCCTTCAGATGCTGCAGCTGTAGAAGATGTAGCCAAGGAAGCAAGGGATGCAGGTATCAAAGTTATGTGCTGGGATGACCCGATGACTAACACCGACGGCAACTGGATCCTGAACAATACCAATCTTGGTATTGCAATCGGCGAGCTGGCCGGTGCATTTATCAACGAGCACTACAGCGAAGACAACAAGGCTAAGGTTACCGTTATCGGTTATCCGCAGACCACCATTCTTCTTGAGCGTGAAGAGGGTATCATGCAGGGTATGGCTAACATTGCCGACGGTAAGTATGAGGTCGTTGCAAATCAGGCAGCTATCGATGCTAATGCAGCACAGACCGCTATGGAGACCATTCTTCAGAAACATCCTGACTGCAAGGTCGTTACCGGTATCGGCGCTGGCGCTATGATCGGTGCTGACGAGGCTCTTCAGATTGCTACCGGCGGAAATATCCCTGAGGATATGGGCGTTTTCACTACTGACGTAACCAAGCAGCAGCTTGAGCAGCTCGAAAGCGAAAATTATCCCGCTAAGGGCATCATCGGCTTTGAAGGTTCCGATGAAGATACCGCAGCTTCCTGTGCAGCTATGTTTGCATTCATCCTCAGCGACTCTCTTGAGTCTCAGAATGTATTCCGTGGTGTTGCTCCGATTACAGCAGAGAACGTGGCTGATATCAGTGCTGGTATGAAATAAATCATACCCTCGTTCCTTACAGATCCCCGTCCTTTCGAGGACGGGGATATTCAAAAAAATCAAGAGACAGGAGGGAGAGTATGAGTGAGGATTATGTTCTGGAACTGGAACATATTAGAAAAGAATATCCTGGCGTTGTCGCTCTGAAGGATGTTACGCTGCAGCTCAGAAGAGGTGAGGTCCTTGGACTGATCGGCGAAAATGGTGCCGGAAAGTCCACACTGATCAAGTGCTGTTCCGGAGCTGTAGTACCTACTTCCGGCAAGATCAAAGTAAACGGAAAAGAATTTGACAGGATGACGCCTCAGCTTGCCGCTGAAAACGGCATCGCGATCATCTATCAGGAGTTTAATAATGTTGGAGAATTATCTGCAGCAGAGAACCTGTTCCTCGGGCGTCCGATCCGCAATGGTATCATAATCGACAGAAAAGCTATGGAAGAAGAAGCTGCAAAGGCTTTTGACCAGCTGCAGATTAAGATCAACCCCCGTGAGCTTGTAAAAAACCTTTCAGTAGGTTATCAGCAAATGATCGAGATTGCGAAAGCAATCCAGCAGAATGCGCAGGTTCTGATCATGGATGAGCCCAGTGCACCTCTGACTACAAACGAAGTTGAAAACATGTTTAAGGTGGTAGAGCTTCTGCGCGAAAAAGGAGTTTCGATCATTTATATCTCACACAGGCTGGAGGAGATCTTCCGTCTCAGCGACAGAATCGAGGTTATCCGTGATGGCGAATATGTAACCACCCTGATTACTCCGGAAGCAACTGTAGACGAGCTGATCCAGTTGATGGTCGGACGTGAGATGACCCAGAAATTCCCTGACAGAAAGCCCTGCATCGATAAAGATAAGGTTGTCCTGGAGGTCAAAAACCTCTACGGAAACGGCGATGAGGATATGAACCTGAAGATCCATGCCGGCGAAGTCCTTGGACTTGGCGGGCTTGTCGGTGCCGGACGTACGGAGCTGGCCGAATTGATCTTCGGTGCAAAGCAGAAGACTTCCGGACAGATCTTCCTGAATGGAAAGGAGATCAATCCAAAATCTCCCCGTGAAGCTATTGATTATGGAATCGCTCTAGTTCCTGAAGACAGAAAACGTCATGGTGCTCTGCTTGGCGTTTCGATCAAGAACAATATCAATATGCCGATCTATGAACGGATCTCGAAACTGAGTGTGATCAATTCCCCTATTGAAAAGAAAACTGCAGAGAAATATCGTGAAGAGATCCAGATCAAGTGCCCGACGGTCAATCAGCTGGTGAAAAACCTTTCCGGCGGAAACCAGCAGAAGGTTATCCTTGGCAAATGGCTGGCAGCCGACTCGCAGCTGATCATCTTTGACGAACCGACGCGTGGTATCGATGTTGGTGCAAAGTATGAAATCTACAAGCTGATCAATGATCTGGTAGAGTCCGGCAGAAGTGTTCTGATGATTTCCTCTGAAATGGAAGAGCTGATCGGTATGTCAGATCGGATCATTGTTCTTGCAGAGGGAAAAATGACAGGTGAGCTGCAGAAAGAAGAGTTCAATGCCGATAAGATCATGGCATATGCTTCTGCAGTCGTAGATCAGGTAGATCAGAAGGAGGTTTCATAATGAAGGCACTTGGCGGAAATAATTTTATTAAATCCAATGCGATCTGGCTGGTCTTTATCATTGAGGTCATCATCTTTGGTGCAGCCAGCAGTGGTGCGTTTCTGACCAGCGGAAATATTGTCAATATTTCCAGACAGGTTTCTTACTATGGTATCGCGTCGATCGGTATGACATTCGTAATCCTGATCGCCGGTATCGATCTTTCCATCGGTTCCATTATCACACTGGTAAACGTTGTGTGTGCCTACCTGATGGTTAATTCCGGTGTTAACATGTGGCTGGCGATCATTGCTTCTCTGATCGTTGCCACTCTGATCGGTGTGCTGAATGGCAGCATGGTTGCTACTATCGGTATTCCGGCTCTGATTGCCACTTTCGCTTCACAGACGATCTTTGAAGGTGTCGCCTACCTGATCTCCGGCGGACGTCCGATCTCCGGTCTTCCCGAGGGCTTTGGTCTTTTCGGCCGCTGGTCTGTTGGAATCGTTCCGGTATGTACGATCATCATGATCATCTGCTTTGCAGTCGGAAGTTTTATTCTGAATAAGTCCTTCTTTGGACGTTACTTCTATGCAATCGGCGGAAATGAAGAAGCAGCTGAGCTGTCCGGTATCCGCGTGAACCGCGTGAAATACCTGATCTACGCGCTCTCCGGTTTCTTTGCCGGTCTTGCAGGCATCGTCCTTCTGTCCAGATCAAATTCCGCACAGAGTACTGTCGGTAAGGGACTGGAATTCGACGTCATCACCTGCGTCGTTCTGGGCGGTGTTTCCGTTAACGGCGGTGTCGGCCGTATGTCAGGTGTTGTAGCAGGCGTTCTGATCATCGGCTGTCTGACCAACGGCATGATCCTTATGGATGTCAGTGAGTACACACAGATGGTCGTAAAGGGTATCGTTCTTGCAATCGCAGTCGGTATCGACTGTCTGTCAAAGAAGCGCCAGGCTTCCTGATAAAAGATCTTATAGATTTGCAGGCATGCAGGACGGTGTATGCAGTGAGGCTGATAAAAGATCTTTTTCAATCATTTTACTCCTCATTCTCAGATAACAGAAAAGGGGAACCGTCCTTCCCCTTTTTTTAAGGGAGAAATCATGAATACAAGGGAATTGATCGAAAGCGGAAAAACAGCTTTAGGGATCGAGTTCGGATCTACCAGAATTAAAGGCGTTCTTATTGATTATGACGGAAATGTGCTGGCTACTGGCGAATATGAATGGGAGAATTCCTTTGTCAATGAAATCTGGACCTATGATCTGGCAGATGTTGATAAAGGTCTGCGCGGCTGCTATGCGAAGCTGCGCCATGATGTAGAGGAAAAATACGGGGTAACCCCCTCCTTATTCGGAGCGATCGGGGTAAGTGCCATGATGCATGGATATATAGCCCTTGATAAAGAGGACAGACAGGTCGCTCCTTTCCAGACCTGGAGAAATACAAACACAACAGCTGCTGCAGATATCCTGACAGAATTGTTTGACTATAACATTCCGCTTAGGTGGTCGGCAGCTCATTTATATCAGAGGATACTTGATAAAGAGGAGCATGTAGCGCAGGTGGCTTCTGTTTTTACGCTTGCAGCTTATATGCACTATAAACTGACCGGGAAAAAGGTAATCGGTATCGGTGATGCAGCCGGTATGTTCCCGATCGATTCTGAAAAACTGGACTATAATGAAGATATGGTCCGGAAATTTGACGAACTTGTCAGCAAAGCAGGTTACGAACTGAAGCTGAGAGATGTTTTCCCGAAAGTTCTTGTAGCCGGTGAGGATGCAGGACACCTGACCGAAGAAGGAGCAGCCCTGATTGATGAGACAGGAACCCTTCAATCCGGTATTCCTCTGTGTCCTCCGGAGGGAGACGCTGGAACAGGTATGACAGCAACCAATTCCGTTGCTCCGAGAACCGGCAATCTCTCTGCGGGGACAAGTACCTTTGCAATGGTTGTTCTGGAAAAGCAGCTTTCAAAGCTTCATCGTGAAATTGATATGGTGACTACACCTTCCGGTTTCCCCTGTGCAATGTCTCATGCAAACAACGGGACTTCCGACCTGAATGCCTGGGTAGGGATGTTCCAGGAGTTCTGTACGCTGATGGGGATCCAGGCAGATATGGGCGAGCTTTTCGGGAAACTGTATAAACACTCGCTGAGCGGAGATGCTGATTGCGGCGGTCTTCTGGCCTATGGCTATTATTCCGGCGAGAATATTACATTTATCAATGAGGGAAGGCCTTTGTTTGCAAGGACTGCAAACAGCAAGTTCAACCTTGCCAATTTTATGAAGGTGAATCTCTATACTTCACTTGGAGCTGTCAAGCTTGGAATGGATATTCTTCTGAAAGAAGAGGGTGTCAAGCTGGACCGCATTATGGGTCACGGAGGACTCTTTAAGACACCGGGTGTTGCACAGAGATATCTTGCTGCTGCAGTAGATACTCCTGTTACGGTAATGGCGACTGCTTCGGAAGGCGGTGCATGGGGCATCGCTCTGCTGGCTGCATACCTTGCGGATGGCAAAAAAGACGGCAAGCTTGAAGATTATCTTGAGAACAGGATTTTTGCCAAACTGACCGGGGACGCAATCGATCCGGATCCGGCAGAGGTTGAAGGATTTGAAACATTTACCAGGCGCTATAAGGCAGGCCTTTCTATTGAGACAGCAGCAATTGATGCTATTGACTGGTGATGTATATGAATGACAGGGACAGCAAATGGGAGAGCTACTATCTGACGCTGGATCCGGCAGAGAGGAAAAAGCTGCTGGATGAGTTCGCTGCAGAGGGGAATCCTGCAGATGATTTCCGCAGACAGCTGTACCGGGAGCGCTATACGGATCCCAGACATCCAAATGAAACACGGGATCTCTGGCTTTTCAAATGCGTTTACTTTCCGGGTCTCTACGGCAGAAGAGGCTTTTTCCCGGGATCCCTGAAAAAAGAAATGCAAAGCGCTGCCAGAGAGCTTCATCTGGATCATCCGGAAAAACTTACAGAAGATGAAAAGATGATCTTATACCGCGAATTCAGGAATACTGCTTCGCGCTATCTGATGACATGCAAAGGTCCCAATTATGGCAAAACACTCTTCGGACTGAAAAAGGCAACTGAAGAGAGCAGACAGAAAAAACTGGGGCACGAATTCTGGGTAATGACTAGAGGTTTGGCAGAGTATGCCGGCATGGAAGAAGAGATGGACCTTTGGTGCAGCGCCTTTTACGACGAGATGTGTGAGCAGGAGCCTGACTGCCGGGAATATTATCGATAAAACAGTAATCTGGTCACAGTATACAGCCAGAAGTGTTTTTGCGGATATACCGCTCTTTGCGGACAAACTGCTTTCTATGGAGGATATGATGAAAGATACTATGATACAGCAAGTAATGACAGAACCCAAAAAAATCAGCTTCCGACAGGTACCTGTACCTCAGCCGGGACCGGACCAGGTGCTGGTAAAAATCAAAAAAATAGGCGTTTGCGGCAGTGACATCCATGTATTTCATGGTACC
>CADBQK010000464.1 GCA_902796775.1 uncultured Lachnospiraceae bacterium | reverse complement strand
TCTCTTCGTTCCGATTCCCATACAGTGCTTGCCGAAGAAGCATTCACGGTAGATGCAGATATCGACTACAGCCAGAATGGGCGCGCGAGCGACAAGATCCCTGCTGTCAATCAGTTTGAGGAGTATGCAAGGGGCAATTTCGAAGTGCTCTCCCGTGCGGGTGGTTTTGCAAATTATGCGGATACCTGCGGAAAGAAGCTTTCGGGCGACGATTTTGTTATGGATGATGCGACCCGGGCCAAGATTGAGGAGTATGCCTTCGGCACCTATGACAGCAGCAAATACAATAATGACGCAGATGAGATGCCGGTGACCGGGGCCAAAAATGGGCTGAAGCTGGCAGATCTGACCGGCAAGGCCTATGACGATCCGATGTGGGATCAGCTTCTTGACCAGCTTTCCTTTGATGACATGGCTGCGCTGATCAATACCGGCGGCTGGCAGACGGCACCGGTCGAATCCGTCGGCAAGGTCGGGACCTCTGACTGCGACGGCCCTGCAGGTCTTTCCAATTTCATCACCGGCGCATACGGGAGTGCTTATCCCGCAGAGACTCTGATGGCCATGACCTGGAGCAAGGAGATGGCATATGAGATCGGCACTTCCATGGGACAGGAATATACCGATGCCAACAACTTTGGCTGGTACGGTCCTGCTATGAATACGCACAGAAGCGCATTCGCCGGCAGAAACTTTGAGTACTATTCGGAGGACGGTGTCCTGGCTGGTCTTATTGCGGCCAGCGAGATCAACGGCGCATCCACCAAGGGCGTCTATCCTTATATCAAGCATTTCGCTATGAATGACCAGGAGACCAACCGCTGCTCCTTCCTGCTGACCTATGGTCCGGAACAGGCATTCCGCGAAATCTACCTGAAGCCTTTCGAAATTGCGGTGAAAAAGTTTGAAGGCAATTCCATTGCGGCGATGTCCGCATTCAACTGGATCGGCACGGAGCCCGGCTGCGCGAATAACGAGCTGCTGAATACGATCCTTCGTGGTGAATGGGGCTTTGTCGGCATGGTGGAGACAGACTACAATGGCTCTTACGGCTATCAGATCACCGATCACTGTATCCGTAACGGAAACGACCTGATGCTCGGCTTCAACAGCGCTGCTTCCAATGTCCTCTCGGATAAGAGCGCAACTGCTGTAAAAGCGATGCGCCAGGCCAGCAAGAATATTCTGTATACCATCGGGAACAGCGGGTATTATACTGTCAACGAGCAGAAGAGCGGCGGTCTGACCAATATGCAGAAGATCTTCTATGGTGTGAATGCCGCAACAGCAGCTGTGGTCATCATCCCTCTGCTCCTTGCATTCCTGAGCAGGAGAAAGAAAAAGAACAAGGCAGCTGAATAAACCAAACCATTAAAGACTCATTATGCAGGGCGCGGGGGCTTTCCCCCGCTCTGCTGATAGGAGAAGTATATGAAACATCAGGAAACAATAGCAAAACTGACACTTGATGAAAAATGTTATATTCTCTCCGGCAAGGACTTCTGGTCAACCTACGGATTCAGAAAAAAGGGCGTTCCGAGCATCAATCTCTCTGACGGCCCTCATGGCATCCGCAAGCAGGAGGGAGCGGGTGACCAGCTGGGGCTGGGCGGTTCTCTTCCTGCCACCTGTTTTCCTACAGCAGCGACGATCGCCAATTCCTGGGATCCTTCCCTGGGGGAAGAGATCGGCAGAAATCTGGGCGAAGAGTCTGCCTGCCAGGACGTTCAGGTCCTGCTTGGTCCGGGGCTGAATATCAAACGGAGTCCTCTATGCGGACGGAATTTCGAATATTTCTCGGAGGATCCGTATCTGGCAGGCAAAATGGCTGCCGGGTATATCCGGGGTATTCAGGAAAACGGTGTATCGGCCTGCCCGAAACATTTTGCCGCAAACAATTCCGAACTGCGCCGGCAGGCATCGAACTCCATTGTGGATGAGAGGACTCTGAGGGAAATCTACCTCACCGGATTTGAAATTGCTGTGAAAGAAGCGCATCCCAGGAGCATCATGTCAGCATACAATGAGGTAAATGGTGTTTATGCCAATGAGAATGAGCACCTGCTGCAGGAAATCCTGAGGGATGAATGGGGCTTTGACGGATTTGTCGTATCCGACTGGGGTGCCGGTAATGATTATGTGAAGGGCGTTCTGGCGGGTTCACATCTGGAGATGCCTACTACAGCGGGAGATTCTGCAGAGCAGCTGATCGCTGCTGTGAAAGCCGGTAAAGTTGATGAGAGCATGGTCGACCGTCGTGTGGATGAGCTGCTGGATGTGGTGTTCTCCACCTATAAAGCAACAAAGAGCTTTAAGGGAGGGAAATTTGATATTAATGCGCACCATGCTGCTGCGGGGAAGGCCTGCGAACAAAGCATAGTGCTTCTGAAAAATGAGGATAATATCCTTCCGCTGAAGGAAGGGACAAAAGTAGCACTGATTGGTGATTTTGCCGAGACTCCACGGTATCAGGGTGCAGGTTCTTCAGTGGTCAATCCGACCAGGCTGGACGCTGCGCTTGAAGTCATAAAAGATTTCCCGCTGGATGTAGTTGGCTTTGAGAAAGGATATCCCCGTTTTGGCGCTGCAGATCCTGCTCTGGAGACGGCTGCAGTCGAGCTCGCCCGGAAGGCGGACGTTGTACTGCTTTATCTGGGGCTTGACGAGATTTCAGAATCTGAGGGACTGGATCGTCAGCATATGAAGCTTCCGGCCAGCCAGATCGCATTATTAAAAGCGGTTTCGGAGGTAAATAAGAATGTTGTTATAGTCATGGCAGCCGGATCCGCTGTAGAGATGCCCTGGATCGGACGGTGCAAAGCCATGGTGCACGGATACCTTTGCGGGCAGGCTGGTGCCGGCGCTATCCTGCGTGTGATCATGGGTGATGTAAATCCTTCCGGAAAGCTGTCTGAGAGTTATCCCCTATCTTATAATGATGTGCCCTCAAAGCCGTATTTCCCTGCAAAGGAAAGAACCGTGGAATACCGCGAGGGGATTTATGTGGGCTATCGTTACTATGAGACTATTCACAAACCTGTGCTCTTTCCCTTCGGGTTCGGTCTGTCCTACACGAGTTTCAGCTACAGTGACCTGGCCGCATCTGAAAAAGAAGTTACTTTTACCATCACCAACACCGGGGAGAGGGACGGTGCGGAGGTAGCCCAGGTCTATGTATCTGCCAAAGCTCCCCGGATCTACCGCCCGGCAAAAGAGCTGAAGGGCTTTGCCAAAGTATTCCTGAAAGCAGGGGAGAGCAGGCAGGTTACCATCCCTCTGGACGATAAAGCCTTCCGTTATTTCAACACGAAGACCGATCGTTTTGAGATCGACGGAGGAGAATACGATATTCTGGTGGGTGCGAGTGTTGCTGACATCCGGCTGCAGACAAGGGTTTCTGTTGCCGGTACAGATGCCCCGCTCCCTGTGGAAATCTCCAGGCTGCCTTCCTATGCTTCAGGCAATATCCTTGCAGTACCCGATAAAGAATTTGCAAGATTGCTTGGACATCCGATCCCGGACGGCAGCTGGACCGGAAATCTCCGTATGAATGACGCCATTGCCCAGCTCTATTATGCAAAAAGCCTGAAAGCAAGGCTTGTTGGGAAAATAATGCAGAATATGCTCAACAAGAGTATGGCGCAGGGCAAGCCGGACCTGAATATTATCTTTGTGATCAATATGCCTTTCCGGGCGATTGGAAAGATGGCCGGCGGAGCGGTGAGCCAGGAAATGTGCGAATCTATTGTAACCATGGTAAATGGTCATGCAATTGCCTTTCTGAAGGGGCTTGCAGGACTTATTGGAGGTTATTTCCGTCAGAGGAAAGTTATGAAAAAGGCAAAAAGTATGAAATAGCACTTTTAGGGAGATCAATATGAGCAATTTTGCAGAAAAGCATCCCAAGGCAGCACAATGGATTCGTGAAGGTGGTCTGTTTCTGATTTTCAGTTATGCAGTGACTGCTCTGAAATGGGGCCTTCTGACTTTCCTTCCGGGAGTTTTCCATGGTCTGGTCGGCGATGTTGCATGGGCCTGGCCTGGGATCAACGTAAAAGTGATGGGTGTTCCCCTTACCCTGGCGATCATTGGGAACAGTCTGGCGGACGGCGGACTTGCTTTTACCCTTGCCAACTTTACATCCATTATCCTGGGTGAATGCATTAACTTCCCGCTGCAGCGTAACGTCACCTTCCGCAGTAAGGGACCGGTTCTTCCGCAGATCCTCTGCCACTTTGCAGGCGCTCTGGGCGTTTTCTTCATCATGAATCTGTTCACCTGCATCTGGAATCCTGTAACAGCAGCTTTCCATCTGCCTGACGCAGTCAGGAATATCGTTACTACCTTTGTTACAGGCGGCGTTTCCATGGTTATCATTTTCGCTATCGACAAGACGATTTTTTCCGAAGGATTCGGAAAGAAGGGTGCGAAATAGAAGGTTGCAGATTTATGGAAAGATGCCACGGAAAACGGCTGGCACTGCGTGTTTGTGTTTGGAATTTCAAACAAGAATTCCAGCCTTTTTCCTTGACGTGTTATACAAATTGTTATAATATAACTTTGAATGACTAGCTACGAATAGTCATGCTTTTGATGTGGTCAAAAAAAGAAAGGAGAACAATAACATGGCAAAAGTTATGAAAACGATGGATGGTAATACCGCAGTTGCCTGGACTTCATATGCATTTACTGAAGTTGCCGGCATCTTCCCTATTACCCCGTCATCCCCTATGGCCGAAGTAACTGACGAGTGGGCAGCCAACGGCAGAAAGAACATCTTCGGTCAGGAAGTTAATGTCATCGAGATGGAGTCCGAGGCTGGTGCAGCTGCTACAGTTCACGGCTCTCTTTCCACCGGTGCATTAACCACCACTTATACAGCATCCCAGGGTCTCCTCCTCATGATTCCGGATATGTATAAGATCGCTGGCGAGCTCCTTCCGGGCGTTATCCATGTCAGCGCCTGAGCCCTTGCAATTCATTCTCTTAACATTTTCGGTGACCACTCTGACGTTATGGAATGTCGTGCAACCGGATTTGCAATGCTGTGCTCCAACTCCGTACAGGAAGCTATGGATCTGACAGCTGTTGCACATCTTGCAGCTATCAAGAGCAGAGTTCCTTTCCTTCACTTCTTCGATGGTTTCCGTACATCCCATGAGATTCAGAAGGTTGAATGTACCGATTACGACGAGCTGGCTAAGCTGGTCGACTATGACGCACTTGCTGAGTTCAGAAGAAGCTGTCTGAATCCTGAGCATCCTCAGATCAGAGGTACTGCTGAGAATCCGGATATCTACTTCCAGCGCCGTGAAGCCAGCAACAAGTTCTATGATGCAGTTCCCGGTATCGTAGAAGAGTATCTTGCAAAGGTCAGCGACATGACCGGCCGCGAGTACAAGCTGTTCAATTATTATGGTGCTCCGGATGCTGAGAACGTCATCATCTGCATGGGCTCCATCTGCGAAGCAGGCGAAGAAGTTATCGATTACCTTACCGCTAAGGGCGAGAAGGTCGGTATGGTTAAGGTTCACCTTTACAGGCCTTTCTGCGCTGACAAGCTTTTCGAGGCTATTCCTGCAACATGTAAGAAGATCGCTGTTCTGGACAGAGATAAGGAAGTTACCGCTTATGGCGAGCCTCTTTACACTGATGTCTGCGCAGCTGCTTATCAGGCAGGCAAGACCTTCAAGATCGTAGGCGGACGTTATGGTCTTGGTTCCAAGGATGTCACTCCTGGCTCCATCCTGTCCGTATATGACAACCTGAAGCTTGACGAGCCTATGAATGATTTCTCCGTAGGTATCATTGATGATGTCACCTTCCGTTCACTTCCGATCCATGAGGAAGTTGACGTAGCTCCCGCTGGTGCGAAGAGCTGTATCTTCTGGGGTCTCGGCTCCGATGGTACTGTAGGTGCAAACAAGAACTCCATCAAGATCATTGGTGACCACACCGATATGTATGCACAGGCATACTTCAGCTATGACTCCAAGAAGTCCGGCGGTCTTACCAGATCTCATCTGCGTTTCGGCAAGAACCCGATCAAGTCCACCTACCTCATCCGTACGGCTGACTTCATCGCTTGCCACAACCAGGCATACATTGAGATGTATGACAACATCCTGACCGACCTTAAGCCGGGCGGCACATTCCTGTTCAATACGATCTGGACTCCTGAAGAACTCAATGACAGACTTCCTTCTCATGTTAAGCAGGAGCTGGCTAAGAAGAACATCAACTTCTACACCATCAACGCTGTAGCAGTTGACGAAGAGCTCGGCCTTGGCGGCAAGACCAATGCTGTTCTTCAGGCTGCATTCTTCAAACTGGCTGACATCATCCCGATCGACGATGCAGTTAAGTACATGAAGGATATGATCGTTCATTCTTACGGCAAGAAGGGCGAGGCTATCGTAAACAAGAACTTCGCAGCTATCGATGCAGGTCTGAACGGCATCGTTAAGATCGATGTTCCTGCAGACTGGGCTACCTGCCCGGATGATCCTGCTAAGGCAGTTGACGAGAGCATCCCTGAGTTCGTAAGGAACGTTGTAATCCCTATGAACGCTACCAGAGGCGATGATCTTCCGATCTCCGCTTTCAATGGCTATGAAGATGGTCACTTCCCGAGCGGCACAACCCAGTACGAGAAGCGCGGCGTTGCTGTCAACGTACCTGAGTGGGATGCTGAGAAGTGTATCCAGTGTAACCAGTGCTCTTATGTATGCCCTCATGCAACGATCAGACCTTTCCTTCTGACCGATGAGGAAGCTGCTGCTGCTCCGGAAGGCTTTGGCGCTGTTCCCGGTAAGGCTCAGCTGAAAGATAAGTTCCAGTATAAGATGCAGCTCAGCCCGCTCGACTGCCTTGGCTGCGGAAGCTGTGCTCAGATCTGCCCTGCAAAGGCTCTTACCATGGTTCCTCTGGATCAGGGTATGAAGGAAGCAGACAACTGGACCTATGCTATCAACCTTCCTAAGAAGGAGAATCCGCTCGACAAGTTCACCGTTAAGGGTTCCCAGTTCGAGCAGCCTCTGTTCGAGTTCTCCGGCGCATGCGCAGGCTGCGGCGAGACTCCTTACATCAAACTGATCACCCAGCTGTTCGGTGACAGAATGCTCATCGGTAATGCAACAGGCTGTACCTCCATCTATGGCGCATCTGCTCCTTCTATGCCTTACACGGTTAATGAGAAGGGCCAGGGCCCTGCATGGTGTAACTCCCTGTTCGAGGATAATGGTGAGTTCGGTCTTGGTCTCCACCTTGGCCAGAAGCAGCGTAGAGATCGTCTTGCAAACCAGATCAAGGGTCTCATCGATCTCGGCGTATTCGCTGAGGAGGCTCAGGCTTGGCTTGACAACAAAGAAGAAGGCGACGGCTCCAAGGCTCCTTCCGCAGCTCTCCTTGCAGCAGCTAAGGGCTATGACGGTGACAATGCAGAAGTTAAGAAGATCTGCGATTACATCATCGAGGGTTGGGACCTGCTTGTCAAGAAGTCCACATGGTGCTTCGGTGGTGACGGCTGGGCATATGATATCGGTTATAACGGCGTAGATGCTGCTCTGGCTTCCGGCGAAGACATCAACATCTTCGTAGTAGATACCGAAGTTTACTCCAATACTGGCGGACAGTCCTCCAAGTCTACTCCTGCCGGCGCTGTTGCTAAGTTCAACGCAGGCGGCAAGAAGACCAGGAAGAAGGATCTGGCTCTTATGTCCTCTACCTATGGTTATGTATATGCTGCTCAGGTTTGCATGGGCGCAGATCAGAACCAGTTCGTAAAGGCTATCAAAGAGGCTGAGGCTTATCATGGACCTTCCATCGTTATCGCATACGCTCCTTGTATCAACCATGGTATCAAGGGCGGCATGACCGTTTCCCAGCAGAAGGAAAAGGATGCTGTAGCATGCGGTTACTGGCAGTGCTGGAGATACAATCCGGATCTCAAGAAGGAAGGCAAGAATCCTTTCACTCTTGATACCAAGAAAGAGCCCGATTGGTCCAAGTTCCATGATTTCCTGATGTCTGAGGTTCGTTACAAGTCCCTGACCATCGGCTTCCCTGAGATCGCAGAAGATATGTTTGCGAAGACTCAGTCAGATGCTAAGGAAAGATATGAGGGCTATGTAGCAAGGTCTCAGGTTACGGTCTAATCTTTCGGATTTGTCCGGATTCCGGTTTATAACCGGGATGTTCTGAGATAAAAAAGAAATAGGCTGCTCCCCGGTGCGAAAGTACCGGGGAGTACTTCTTTTATCGCCTTTTGAAGATGATTCGGAATCAGTTGCAAAAGGGAGATGGGGATAGCGTACATGTCGTGATCCGGGAAAGGAATCCCTGAGAGTAATGTCGGAAAAGAATCATGGGTAAAATGAAGCGGATAAAAAAGCAGCAGCATTGAATAATGTTTTTCAGACAAGATGGAGTACAAAGCCTTAACACTAAGGAGGTTTTCAGATGAAAATAACAGTTGCGGCAGTAGGCAAGGTAAAGGAAAAGTTTTACCGGCAGGCGATTGAAGAGTATGCGAAACGTCTGGGGGGATACTGCAGCCTGCAGATTCTGGAGACTGCCGATGAGAAAACTCCTGCCGGAGCTTCTGCTAAAGAAGAAGAGCAGATCAAAGTGACAGAAGGCGAGAAGATACTGGCTGCACTTCCGAAAGATGCCTATGTGATTGCACTTGCGATCGAAGGAAAGATGCGCAGCTCTGTGGAGCTGGCCGGACACCTGGAGCAGCTTCAGGTGAAGGGAAAGGGTCATATTGCTTTTATAATCGGAGGTTCTCTTGGGCTTTCCCGTCAGGTGCTCAGCAGAGTGGACGAAGCACTGAGCTTTTCCAGGATGACATTCCCGCACCAGCTTATGCGGGTTATTCTGCTCGAGCAGCTGTACCGGAGCTTTCGGATCATTCGCGGAGAACCTTATCATAAATAATATAAGGAACGTTAAATAAGTTTATGCATAGAATATTCAAGAGACGGAAGAGTCTCTTTTTTCTTGCCAGATTATGCTAACTGTGTTATTCTGTGTATAACAGCATGAGGAGCCGGTAAAGAGGATTTTCCTTAGAAAGGAGGCACGGCAATGATCCTGGAGATAGATTTTCATAGCGAGGAAGCCCTGTATATGCAGCTGCGCAATCAGATCGTGATCGGGATCGCCACTTCCCAGCTGCTGGCCGGAGAGTCCCTTCCTTCTGTGCGGCAGCTGGCAGATATGATCGGGATCAATATGCACACTGTGAATAAAGCCTATGCGCTTTTGCGGCAGGAGGGGTATGTGAAGCTCGATCGCCGCAGAGGAGCTGTGGTTGCGGTGGATTGTAATAAGGAGATTGCCAGGAGACAGCTTTTGGAGGATCTGCAGGTGATCCTTGCCGGAGCGATCTGCAAGGGATTTGAGAGAAAAGAGATCCACGAGATTGTGGACAAGATATATGATTACTATCAGGAGTCAGGGGGTGAGACGGATGCTTTGTGAGAAATGCCATGAAAAAGAAGCAGTGGTTTCTATAGTAGAAGTAGTGAATGGAAAGGAAAGGAAACTCAGGCTCTGCAGGGATTGTGCGGCTGAAGGAGCAGGAGGCGGAATTGCCATTATGCAAATGTCGGCAAATTCTGTTTTGGGCGGCCTGATTTCCGGTCTGTTCGGCATGCCTCAGCCTGATCTTTCTGAGAATGAGGAGAGTGAGGAAGACAGCAGACAGACGAATGTGATATGTCCGTCCTGCGGAATGAGTTATGAAGAATTTGTCAAATATGGTACACTGGGATGCCCTCAGTGCTATGCATCTTTTGGCTTTTTGCTTGACAGATATATGAAAAAAATGCAGGGCAGCAGCCGGCATGCAGGCAGAGAGCCGCTCTATAACGAGGAGACCGTCCATGTACCTGGTACACAGCAAAGGACAGAACTTATCGAGGATGCAGACGGGGATGAGCAGATCTGCGTGGTCGTAGATCTGAACGCCAGCAGAAATGAACTGACTGCTGCACTTTCCCGGGCAGTTGCGCGGGAAGATTATGAAGAGGCGGCCCGCCTGAGAGATCTGCTCCGAAAGACTGAAGGAGCTGTACAGGATGCGTAAGTGGTATGAGAATCAGGCTTGTGACTCGGGAGTAGTTCTGGCAAGCCAGGTATGTCTGCTTCGCAGTATAGATGGTTTTCCTTTTGGAGAAAAAATGGATGCTGCTGAGCAGGAGATGCTGGCAGATAAGGTGACAGAGGCAGCGCTGGCAGCAGGAGAGCCATTGGGACTTTATTTTGGAATCAGGGAATTAAAGGAGTCCAGAAAGAAGGAAAGAGCTTCCCTGATCGGACAGCTTACGATCCCGCCTATGATGCTTGGGACTGCTCCCGCACCACGTCTTCTGACAACAGAGGACGATGCCGTATCGATTCTGATCGGCGGGACGGAACATGTCTGTATCCAGGTTTCCTGGCCGGGACTTCATATGCAGGAAGCTTATGATATGGCCCGGTATCTGGATGACGGGATCAATGAGAAAGCAGGATATTCTTACAGTGATCAGTATGGTTATCTGACAGCAAGTCCATTGTATACAGGGACAGGCCTGGTTTCATCCTGCCTTTTGCATCTGCCCTGTACAGAAAAGGGCGGAGACCTTGAAAAGGCTGTAAAAGAGTCGAAAGAAGCAGGTTATTCTCTAAGTGCACATTTTCATGGGAAACTGCAGGCACCTGGAGAAGTATACCGCCTCAAAAATGACAAGACGCTCGGAGTATCCGAGCATGAGACACTGGCAGGGCTGAAGGCGCTTGCCAATCGGATCAGTGAAAGAGAGCAGGAGATCTGGGGGAAATTATCCCACAAAGATCTTATGCTGGAAATAGATCAAATGTACCGGGCGTATGGCCTGCTTAAATATGCCAGAAGCCTGAGCGGTGAGGAGACGCTGGAATATTTGTCCAGCATGCGCAGTGCCTATCTGCACCGGATATGGGATAATGACAGACGCCCGCCTTTATTTGCCATGATGCTGGGCAGTCAGAAAAATGTGCTGAAGGCAGGCGGGGTGAAAGGGGATGAACATACTCATTCCCTAAGGGCAGCGAAGATACGTGATCTTCTGCAGCCGATTCATGAATCGGATTGGGAGGAATTGTAAGCAGATGCAACATCAGTATACACAAATGGCGGCGAATGCCCTGCGCTATGCAAGGCAGGCAGCTGAAGCAGGCCAGCATAGCTTTATCGGGACAGAGCATATTCTGCTCGGACTGGCTAAGGAGGAAGACGGGCTCGCGCATCAGGTCCTTACAGATCATGGTATTACCTCTGAAAAAATAGCAGAGCTGATGGATCAGCTGATCCGGCAGGGGGATGCCCCTGTCACTTTTGCGAGGGAATACACGCCCCGCTGCAGGCAGATCCTTGAGAATGCCGGTTATGAAGCGGAAAAGTTCGGGCAGGGCAGTATCGGCACAGAGCATTTGCTGATTGCCATAATAAAGGAGAGTACCTGCGTTGGCGCACAGATGCTGGCCACACTGGGCGCAAGGCCAAAGAAGATATATCAGGACATCCTTCTGGGAGTAAGCCCGGACAGCGAGTCCCTGCAGGAGACACAAACACAGAGCGCGCAGAAACAATCCGGCAAAAATAAGGATGACGGACTGCTTGTGGAACGCTACAGCAGAGATCTGACTGCTCTGGCCAGAGAGGGAAAACTGGATCCCGTGATCGGAAGAGAGGCTGAGATCCAGCGGATCATGCAGATCCTCTCCCGAAGGACAAAAAACAATCCCTGCCTGATCGGAGAGCCGGGTGTCGGCAAAACAGCTGTCTGCGAAGGCCTGGCTCAGAGGATCGCCTCCGGGGAGGTGCCGGATATGATCGCCGGCAAGCGGATCCTTTCTCTGGATGTATCCGGGATGGTTGCCGGGACGAAATACAGGGGAGAATTCGAAGAGAGGATCAAGCGGATCATCAGTGAGGTGGAGGAAGACAGGGATATTCTTCTCTTTATCGATGAGATCCATACCATTATCGGGGCCGGCGGGGCCGAGGGCTCTCTGGATGCGGCCAATATCCTCAAGCCCAGTCTGGCCAGAGGACATCTGCAGGTGATCGGCGCAACGACCATCGAAGAGTACCGCAGGCATATTGAAAAGGATGCTGCCCTGGAAAGACGGTTTGCTCCCGTTACGATCGAACAGCCATCTGAAGATGAAACGCTCCTGATCCTGAAAGGGCTTCGCCCGGCCTATGAAGGACATCATCAGGTCCGGATCACGGATGATGCGCTGGAGGCGGCAGCCCGATTGTCTTCGCGTTATATCGGAGACCGGTTCCTGCCGGATAAGGCCATTGACCTGATCGATGAGGCAGCCTCCAGAGTCAGGCTGGGCAGCTTTCAGATCTCACAGGAAGCCCGGGAGCTGCGGGAGCAGATCAGGGATCTTGAAAAGGAGAAGGAGGAGGCAATTGCCTCCCAGGCTTACGAACGTGCTGGACAGATCAAGGGGAAACAGCAGGAGCTTCAGGAAAAGCTTCTGCAGGTGCACAGCCGGAGGGAAGAAGAGAGAAACCGGGAAAAGCTGCTGGTTACACAGGATGAGATCGCAGATATTGTCGCCGCGTGGACAGGGATCCCTGTGCGCCAGCTCCAGGAGGAGGAGATGGAAAAACTTCGTCTTCTGGAAGATTCCCTGCATCAGCGAGTGGTCGGACAGGATGAAGCGGTTACAGCTGTAGCCAAGTCTGTCCGCAGGGGCCGCGTAGGACTGAAGGATCCCGGGAGACCGGTTGGTTCCTTCCTCTTTCTCGGGCCCACCGGTGTGGGCAAGACAGAGCTGTCAAAAGCCCTTGCGCAGGTGATGTTTGGCAGAGAAGATGCCATGATCCGCATCGATATGTCCGAATATATGGAAAAGCACAGCGTATCCAAGCTCATCGGTTCGCCGCCGGGCTATGTCGGATATGCTGAAGGCGGCCAGCTCAGTGAGAAGGTCCGCAGAAACCCTTACTCGGTTCTCTTGTTTGACGAGATCGAGAAGGCCCATCCAGATGTCTTTAATATCCTTCTGCAGATCCTTGATGACGGGAGGCTGACAGATTCCCAGGGGAGGAAGGTCGATTTCAAAAATACGGTCATTATCATGACCTCCAATGCGGGAGCGGCTCAGATCACAGCCAACAGACATCTGGGCTTTTCCGCGCAGGATAGCTCGGAATCAGATTATCAGACCATGAAGTCCAGGATCATGGAAGAGGTGCGGCGGATGTTTAAGCCGGAATTTCTCAACCGGATCGATGAGATCATGGTCTTCAGGCAGCTGACAAGGGAAAATGTGCAGGAGATCGCCGGGCTGATGCTGCAGACTGTCAGGGAAAGAGTGAAGCAGCAGCTGGATATCGATCTGACAGTTTCACAGGAGGTGCGGGATCATCTGGCTCAGGCAGGCTTCAGTGAGACCTATGGTGCTAGGCCGCTGCGCAGGGCCATCCAGACCCAGGTGGAGGATATGCTGGCAGAAAGCTTTCTTGAAGGAACTATCCGCAGATCTTCAAAGGTCCGTCTGGATATACGGGATGGAAAGATCGTACCGTCTGCAGAGTGAATTGGCGCTGTTATACAAATCGCCGCCAGCCGTAAAACGGGTGGTTCGGTCTGGGGCTATAAGCCCCTGCTACTAGGCCAGCGTCTCAAGGCGCTGGCTTTCTCTTTGGGCAATGGGAAAATGTATTCCACATTTTCCCACTGCTCCGTTCAAGCCATATTGCTCTTGACACGTCGCAGCCCCTAAAGGGGCATTTGTACTACTCTTTAACCCTTAAAAGGGTCTTTATACTCTTTCATACTTAGTTTATCCATCATAATATCGTGTTTTTCCTGATCCTGGATATATTTCTTTATTGTTGCTTCATTAAGTCCTACTGTACTGACATAGTATCCTTCAGCCCAAAAATGACGATTCCCAAACTTATATTTCAAGTTTGCGTGCTTGTCAAAAATCATCAATGCGCTTTTTCCTTTCAAATATCCCATAAAGGATGAAACACTATATTTGGGCGGAATGGCCACCAGCATATGGATATGGTCTGGCATAAGATGCCCTTCTATTATCTCTACCCCTTTATAAGAACATAACTGCTCGAGTATATCTCTGATATCTGTTTTCAGTTGATTGTATATGATTTTTCGTCTATACTTTGGGGTGAAGACGATGTGATATTTACACATCCACTTCGTATGTGCGAGGGAATATTCTTTTTTCGCCATCTAATCACCTTTCCTTTCTGCAATATAGCCTGAACAACTTTATTGTAGCGGGAAAGGTGATCTTTGCATAGCAATTTGTCTCCACCCGCAT
>CADBQK010000463.1 GCA_902796775.1 uncultured Lachnospiraceae bacterium | reverse complement strand
TTCATATCTCTGGCCGTTTATTTCTTTTGAGGGAAAGAGATGCCTTCCGACTCCGCATCTGCTGATTCCGTCAGTAACGGAATCACTCATGCATAGGCTAACGGAAGGGAATAACACGCTTCGACAGAAGATAGGTTTGCGTGTTTTGGAACCTTATTTGTATCGAATTGTCAAGAACAGCAAAAAATTTGATGAAGTCCTTTCTGAACAGGAATATCAGCCAGGACAAAGGACGCTTGATGTAATAACGAGAATCGGTAACGATATACTTTGTTTTGACAGCAAGTCTTTAACGCCAAGCATAGGGATTAGAACGTTTTCGACAGATGCTTATGAATCAACGCTGAATAAATTGGTGGATGCGGTAAAACAGGCATATCATCAGATTCAAAATAAGTACTGGTTTGAACATCCTTTGTTTTCTGTACCGGTAAAGCAGGATCTGTCTAATATTTTCGCAATTGTTGTAGTTGCAGAAGATCCGATGATTCTTCCGAATGATATTTATTCTGAAGCAGCTGCCAAACTTGGAATTGAAAACCCGTCAACTGAGTATGATTGGATGCGCGGCCATATAGGTATCACAGAATTGTCTTTATTGGAAATACAGTTGTTTGATCGCGATGGAATGATGGAAGCGGTCAGGCATAACAGCGAAACACAGGATTATTCGGCTTATTGGTTTGTGCAGGGTCGGACAAATGCGGAAGAAGACGTACCGGATTTTGTTGCGAAACGATTATATGAATTGTGGAACCCAATTGAACGAAAAGCTGCCAGTCAGGGAATTCGATTGCTCACAACAGACTTTTGAATTTTGCGGTAAGTTCAGCGGGCAAGGAAGCCACAGTTTACGAAAACGTTGGTTCGGAAAGAGGGAGCATTTTGGAATGAAGCAGGGGTTAATCTTGTCTGTGTGAGGTGTTATTTCCGACATGATCGTAAGGTACCAAACAATGCGCTGCTGTGAATTCTATATCAATGGAACAGAAAAATGGCCGGAAAGCAAGGAAAATCAAGGGGTTGAAATACTTTGGATACTGGCTATCCGTTGACTTCTCTACCTATATATAGTACAATATAAATTGTATAGCTATGTGGGTTGGACGCAGTATACAGAGCAGACTGCGTTGAAGCCCGGATGGCTGTACAGATGTATGAAAGGATATAAGCTCAGAGAAATCACGAGGCAGGCGGAATGCGGCTCGCAGTGGTTTGCTGGGGCTGAAGATCGCTGAACAGAAGAAAAGCTTCCGGGACAGGGCAAGGAGAGAGCTCTGTTTGGCGAAGCTTATTCATTTTGCGGTGGTTAAGAGCAAAACGAACCAGAGAGATGCCATCTCCGTGGTGCGTGAGATGAACGCGCCAATGAGATGACATCTTCATGGCGCGTGAGTAGAGATCATTCGGCTGTTAACCGAAGGGTTGTATTTGGGCTCGAAGGAACCACTGAGATGGCATCTCAGTGGTGCGTCTTTGCGGGGCGGGTGCAGTTGAAGAGGCAGTTTATGTCATAGTCGGCGGGGCCGATGACGGGAAGGATTTCGGGCGGGCAGGTTTCGCCGGAGATGGTTTCGACGGTGAAGCCGGCTTCTTCGAGTAAGATATCGGCTTTCAGGCCGAACACGCGAAGGTGGTCAGCCTGGCCGAAACGCTGCAGGCGGGCTTCCGGAGTGAGGGCTTCTGAGGGATCGGCTTCATCCACTATTTCGATATGGGGATCCATGGGGAAGGAGCAGATCAGATGTCCGCCGGGTTTGAGAATCCTGAAAAGCTCTTTCAGTGCCTTGCGGAAGTCTTCCACGTGCTCCAGTACATGGTTGCAGATGATGATATCCCAGGATTGATCCGGTAGTCCGGTATTCTGGATATCGATTTTCAGATCTGCCTTTTGATACAGGTCTGCGGTGGTGCAGGCTATTTGATGGCGCTTCATCCAGCGCATCATGCAAACTTCCGATGCAAAGTATAGGATGCCAGATGTCGATGGTAAACTGCTCTTGCAGTTGGATTCGGACGAGGAGCTGGTTCCGCAGTCGGATGCGGAAGGTAAACTGTTCTTATCATTGGATGCGGATGGGGAGCTGGCTATACAGTCAGATGTGGATGGTAAACTGTTCTTGTTGTTGGATTCGTACGGCGAGCTGATTCCACAGTTCGATGCGGGTGATAGGCTGGCTGTGCAGTCAGATGTGGACGGTGAGCTGGTTTGGCAGCCGGCAGATATGAACAGGTCGATGTGTTCTTCACACCAGAGGGCAAGGATCCTGTGGCGGGGCAGGGCACCGCAGACCGGACAGATGACATTGCCGTTCATGTGAACATAGCGGTCTGGATTGTAGTAAGCAGGATCGTCCAGATAGTCTTCTGAGACAAAGGTCATAAGACGGGTTTCGCAGCAAGGACAATAGTATTTGCATTTTTGAGGGAAAGCTTTCTCTTCGAGTCTGTAGCGGATTACACGAAAGCCCCGGGTGATTTTACCCAATGGTATCCGGATCGATGCAGGGACGATCTTCCGGTAGACCTTTCTGGCGGATGAGACCAGATCTTTATAGAGGGCATCCCCGAAGATGAGCATTATCAGCGTGAAAGTGCCGCCGAAAACGATCAGGGAAAGCAGGGCTGTTGCAATAACAGTCACTTTGGACGCTGAATATGTGTGGAAAGCTGATTTTGCTGAAATGA
>CADBQK010000462.1 GCA_902796775.1 uncultured Lachnospiraceae bacterium | reverse complement strand
GAAATATTTGAATTACAGAAAGGATCCATGCGCGTGGTTCCGGAGTATTTTGACTGTGACCTGTACCGCTTCTTTGATGGCGATATAGATGCAGTAAATGCCTATCACGGAGAGTATATGAATGCCTATTCATGGGCAAGTATGACAGAGTCTTATATGGACCGGATCAGCGGGAATCTGTAAATAGAAGATCCTGTGTATGACGATCCGTAATTAGACATATTTTAAACAAAACAGGCCGGTTATACGATTTACGAAAGTGTAAAGTATAACCGGCTTATTTTTAATTATGACAGTTTGAGCGGGATCCGGTATTATATGATTTTTCTCAGTGTTTCAATGCCGCATGGCTGCATACAGGCACCGCTGCTGCACAGATAATACATATTCCCTTCTTCTTCCCCCGGCAGGGGATATTCTTTTGTGTATGGAACTGCTGCAGCAAGCTCATCTGCATTGTCCCTGGTTTTCATGATTACATGGATATTGGGGATGGACGGCAGATGGAGGTCTTTTAATTCTTTTTCCATATCATTCTGCAATCCGACACAAACAAGTTCACGGGACGGATAGGAGTCTTCCAACCCTGCAAGCAGGGCAAATGCAGCTCCTGAAGGATATTCCCCCATACTTTTATATAGATAGTCCATATGTTTCCGGAATATCCCGTGCCATTTATTATCACCGGTCAGTTTCCATAATCTGCCCAGCACCAGGGCACAGACAGAATTTCCTGACGGCATTGCTCCGTCATAGGTATCCTTTGGTCTGCTGATCAGCTGCTCAGTGTCCCCGGCATACAGATAAAACCCGCCCTTTTCATCATAGAATTTACGAATAGTAAGTTCCATTGTTCCGATTGCTTTAGACAGGTATTTTACATTGTATGTAACCCTGTAGAGCTCCAGTAATGCCCAGGCATAGAAGGCATAATCATCAAGATGTCCATCAAATGCAGCTTCGCCTTCTCTCCATCTCAGTTTAAGAGAGCCATCAGCTGCGGAGAAATGCTTTTCAAATACACTCTGCGCACATTTTGCCTCGCTTAAGTATTCATCTTTGCCAAGCAGTACACAAGACCGGGCAAGGGCAGCTATCATCAGGCAGTTCCAGGAGGCCAGTTCTTTATCATCTTTATGAAGTTTTGTTCTTTCGAGTCTGTATTGGTACAGGGTATTTATGACAGCTTCCATACCGTCGCCGGCAGAACGGTAAGCAGGCTGGTCCAGCAGATTCGGTATGGATTTTCCTTCAAAATTCCCCTTTTCTGTGATCCCGTAACGTCTGCAGAACTCCTGTCCTGTCTCAGTTGAGGTTGCCGAAAGGATCTCTTCCGGTGAAAAAGTATAATAACTGCCTTCGATCCCTTCACTGTCTGCATCCTGGGCAGAGCAGAAGCCGCCTGCCTGATCCTTCATCTCTTTCAAAATATAATCAAAGCATCTGCAGGCAATATCTTTGAAAAGGACATCTTGTGTAACAGCATATGCCTCCGAATACACGAGTCCAAGCAATGCATTATCATAGAGCATTTTTTCAAAATGGGGTACGAGCCAGTACGGATCTGTCGAGTAGCGGGAAAATCCTCCGCCGATATGGTCAAATATTCCTCCTCTGTACATCTGTTCCAGGGTTTTTATGACCATGCAGCAGGCATACGGCTGTCCTTCAAGCTGGTGATATCTTAAGAGAAACAGCAGCTGGTGCGGCATGGGGAATTTGGGAGCACTGCCAAAACCTCCATTTATCTCATCAAATCGGGAACGCAGCTGCATAAATGCTGACCGGATCATCTCTTTCGGAGAGCTTTTTGCAGCTGGCGGGCTCTGCTCCTGATTCAGGAAATCATATATCCTGTCTCCTGCCAATTTGAGGCTGTCTCTATCGTGAGTCCAGCGCTCTGCAACAGCCGGGAGCAGATCCATCAGGCCTGCAGCAGCATAAGTACTCCTTTTGTGTATGTAGGTGGCGGCAAAAAAGGGTTTCTGCTCAGCATCCATCATGATCGTAAGAGGCCATCCTCCGGCACCTGTGAGTGCCTGGCAAACTTTCATATACACGGAATCTACATCCGGTCTCTCTTCGCGGTCGACTTTGATGCAGATAAAATGATCATTGAGCAGCTCTGCGACTTCCGGATCTTCAAATGACTCATGAGCCATTACGTGGCACCAGTGGCAGGTGCTGTAACCGATCGACAGGAAAACAGGTCTGTCCAGTTGTCCGGCCAGCTCAAATGCTTTGCTCCCCCACGGATACCAGTTTACCGGATTATGAGCGTGCTGAAGCAGGTAGGGGGATTTTTCATTTATCAGTTCGTTTACTGTTTTGTTATTCATGAATATTCACCAAAGATAGTTTGACCAGACGATCTTTGATCAAACAAAAGAATCCGGATATGTTCATGCATTTGCAGAAGCATATCCGGTATATCATGTATCAAAATGGATCTTCAGAAATTATTATTTTCTGATCTTTACATAATCTCCGTTTACCCAGCCCTCTTTGCCAAGTGCGTTTGCCCAGATATAAACGCTGCTCTTGATGTCCGGTCTGACCTTGATCACATCGCCATTATGCAGCTTGCCGATTTCATTTGAATCGTCATAGGCTGCCTGGCTGCGGAGTGCCAGGTAGTAGGTTGTCCCTTTTACAACAGCTTCCTTCCATTTTGAAGATGATTGACCTCCTGCAACTTCTTCGAGTTTCTCGATACTTAGTTTTTCCATATCTGCCATGATCATGACCTCCTTAAAATTTGCTGATTTCCTGAAGAGATCTGCTTAAGGTTATTTCCTTTTTATGATTATAGTCTAATACTCATTGTACAACTGATGTCAAGCGGCAATCGGTCGTTTTTAAAAAAGTAACTGTGAAGAACCCTATGGCATTCGGGATGCAGGGATCTTTCATTGGCGCTGAATATTTTCAAAAAACGGCTATACAGCTGCCTCTGCAGAAGTATAGCCGAAAGAAACCTATACCGGAAAGCCTTCCAGGGAACCATGCTGTTCAATCCAGACATATTTTTCCCAGTCAAGTCCATTCAGATATATTTTTGCGGCGACGTACGGATACTTTTGTCCGCTTCCGGAATGCATTATTTTTCCATACATTTCGTCGCCCAGACATGATTTCAGAAAAGCAGAGGCCTCTTGTTTATAAGTTCCCGGCACATATTGTCCGCCGCTGATACCATCCAGCTGGTCAATCGATAGCCGGGTCCCCCCCCTTTCCTGCTTTTTACTTACATTTTTAGCCATGCTGCACCTCCAGATGGAATCCGATCTGCAGGAATCATTCTCAGATCATATAAAGTTTGTAGTACTATTTGATTGTTAGATAGTTGCTGTCTACCCAGCCCTGCTTACCGAGTGCTTTTGCGTAGATATACGGACCGGTTTTGAGATCAGGTCTGACTTTGATCACATCACCGTTGTGCAGTTTACCGATTTCATTCTTATCGTTATAAACCGGCTCGCTGCGGAGAGCAAGATAATATGTTGTACCTTTTACAACAGCACTTTTGTATGATGTGGATGAAGCTCCGCCGGCAATCTGCTCGAGCTCCTCGGCGCTTAAATTTTCCATATCTGCCATATGTATAACCTCCTGAATAAATACTGTTCTGAAAAGAATATATTTTTTTGCCTTCGCGTTAAATCCTCTGGATGACTCTACTCTAACACCTCTTGTCCAACGGATGTCCAGCAATTATCGGCTCATTTTTATCAAATTCCTGTATCTTTTCAGCTCATGTTATATTCGGGATATAAAGCCTCCCTCCCTTGAGGCGGTCAGTTGATCAGCAGGTCTTCAAGACTCCGCTTGGGTACATAGTGGACATCGTTTTCATCCCGATAATAGGCGGTATTCCCGTCTTCTTTTACATCTGTTAGAATGATCGTTTCCGCGGGTTTTCCAAGGGCAATTACCAGCATAGGCTGCAGATTTTCAGGCAGCCCGAGTCCCTCTCGTACATCCAGGGCGTCGTAGTTTCCGATCATGCAGCCACCCAGCCCTTCCTCTGCAGCCATGAGAAGTATGGATTGAGCAACGATGCCGATATCTTTCATAAAGCGGTTTAAGTTATCCGATATATTTTTGTCCTGACAGATGACGATAAAGCCGGTAGGACACATGCCGGGATGAGGCAGAGTCATCTGGGGAAGCTGTCTGGCCCATTTTATGCGGCACTGTATTTTGTCTACATCTGCCTTTTCCCAGGCAATGAAATATTTCAGAGGCTGGATATTGACACTGGAGGCGCAGAATCTTGCACCATCCACATAATTCATCAGCTGGTCTCTGGTAAATGTGTAATTCTCATCGTAACCACGATAGCTTCTGTTTTTAATGATCAGGTCTTTAACCATACTTTCCATGTGTTTCCCTTTCTGCCGCAAGCTGTGCGGTCCTTTTATAAAGTGCAGTCCCTGCTGCCCATATGGTGGATCAGGCAGGCAAGATGGTACGGGAGTCGATCCTGTGCTGTTGCCAGAGGTGAATCCAGCAGTTTTCTGATGTTATTCATGCGGTACATCAGTGTATTACGATGAATAAACATCTGCTCTGCCATAGCCTGATAGCTTCCGCCGGTCTGCAGAAAACATTCCAGTGTTTCAAAGTAATTCAGATGATGCAGGGCATCATGCTCGAGTATCGGCTGCAAAAGGCCGTCCCCCATTTCCTCCAGAAGCCGGTAATCCTGCACTTGGCTAAGCAGGCGGTAAATACCCATGTCATCAAAACAGATTCTCTGAATGCCGATGTGAAGTGCAGCCATTGCTGCGGCTTTAGCACGGGAGTAGGCTGTGTGCAGGTTACGGATGTCTTTCAGCCGGCTGCCAATCCCGACAGCAATCTGACGATCCGGCATCCTGCGCTGGAAGAGGGTCTCAAAACGGCGGAGGACACTTTCCAGAACATCCTGCGGCACATTGTTCGTGATCAGGACGAAGAAAGAGTCGTAGTAAAAGAACTCACAATTATGGGAAATGTTTTCCAGATATAATTCCAGGCGGTAGCCGATCCGTTTTCGTTCTACCGTATCCATGGAGTCAAGGCCTTCTGTGGTGATCAGAACGATTTGAAAATCTCCGTCCAGATCATAATAGGGCAGGAGCGTTTCGCGGTAGTCATCGTATGCATCCGGATGTTCAATAGCCAGAATAAACGCCCGGGAGCTCTGTTCATCTGCAATACCCTGAAAAAAGATCCGGATACTGAGATCTTTGATCATATCCGCAATATAAATATCCCAGGGGACAGTCAGGAGCGGCAGATCACAGGAATTGCAGAAATCGATCGCAGACTGCGGTACCTGCGGGAGATATTCCCCGACATTGATGATCAATCCGGAAGCATGATGCAGTGACAATGATTGAAGGAGAGTCATCAGTTTTTCTTCTGATTCAAAACCGAGACCAGTCGTTACGGCAAGTTCTTTACCGTCAAAACGCCGGATGATTGTAAGATCTTCCACCATCAACAGCCAGCTGATCGAATTGGACCAGCCGTCTTTGCCTGCAATCAGCTCCATATTATAGGTATCCTGAGAGATCAGCAGCATATCCTCAATTGTAAAGCCCATAAGATTCCTCACTGTACTTTGTGCGCCCAGCACAAAGAGCTCGTTTTTTTTTCTTACTTACAGTCCATTGTTTTATTCTTTTTTTACGATAGTATAGTTATATAAGAACTAAACCAGACTAATTTAAAGATAACAGGAGGATATGGAAATGTCAATTCACGGTATGGATAACCAGGGATTATTTAGAACAATGGATTGTGAGCCTGCATGGGTAAGATATGAGAGATATGATTATTGTGAACCTTTTGAAGCTCTTACACAGCAGGATCCGAGTATGATCAGCAGGGTATGGAATTCCATCAAGGCAATCTTTACCAAATAACAGTCTGTTACTATGAATACAAAGATACAATTTAATGAGACATCCGGCAGATAATAGGGCCATATCAGTTTTCTGATATGACCCTTTTTTCAATCAATTCCTTATGTCTTATTTATTCTTGCTTTATCTGGGATTATGGAAGCTTAAACTAGTTGATTACCTGTACATAGTTGCCGTTTACCCAGCCCTCTTTACCGAGTGCTTTTGCCCAGATATATACGCTGCTCTTGATATCTTTTCTGACCTGGATTACATCACCGTTGTGCAGTTTGCCAATCTCATTCTTTTCGTCATAGGCCGGAGCGTTGCGGAGTGCAAGATAATGCTTCGTACCATATACTACAGCGTTCTTGTATGAAGTTGATTTACCGCCTGCTACCTGCTCGAGTTCCTCAGCATTCAGTTTTTCCATATCTGTCATGATCGTGACCTCCTAAAAACTATTTTTTTTTGAAAGCATTTGTTTTATGCTTTTTTCTTTTGCTGATTGTACTCTAACACCCCATGTCCAACTGATGTCCAGCTGTTTTGGCATCTTTTCAAAAATTTTTTTCTTCAAAAAGGTCTGGTTATTTTGAATAATCCGTGCTGGTTGCAGAAAAAGTACAGGTACTTTGTCCTGCTGATCTTGAAACGGGCCTGGGCATTGCCTTCCGGGTAGAGTTTTTTGATTTCAAAGCCATCATCCCGTACGGCAGCAATAAACGAAATGTAATGTGTTTTGCTCATTTCGTGTGAAACGGATACGAAATACTCATCCTCGACCCGTTCGATCTG
>CADBQK010000461.1 GCA_902796775.1 uncultured Lachnospiraceae bacterium | reverse complement strand
TCTTATCGTCGATATCCGTCTTGTCCAGGATCTCACTAACCTTCCCCTTCAGATCATCCATCAGTCCCATTTTGTTTCTCCTTTCTTTGCATCACTACTCTTTGTTTAATGTATCAAAACTAAAATTGCTTTCCAGATTAAAGCTATCATTTTCTGGATAATACGTCAATGCAAAATGGCGTTATGCGCCATGATTGCCGATCAGAAGATGAACAATGACTGCGCACAGTATACCGATAATGCAGCCGACAATGATCTCCGGGAGCGTATGTCCCATTTTTTCGTCCAGATCATGATCTGTTACAGGGGAATTTCCCGCCTCCAGATCCCGCCTGCGCAGCCGGTTCAGGGCAGCTGCCTCGCGTCCTGTGGTATAGCGGACTCCCATTGCGTCATAGATAACGATGATTACAAAGAAAAGCGCAATCACAAATTCGAATCCGGCTGCACCGTATCTGATTCCTGTCTCACAGAGCAGACCGACTACTGTCGCAGAGTGTGCGCTTGGCATCCCGCCTCCCCCGGAAAGACGTTCGGGATGGAAACCGTTTTTCAGGGCCTCAAGTATCATCTTGGAAGCCTGCGCAACAAACCATCCGGAGGCTGCCGCAAGAAATAGCGGATTTGTAAACAGATCTCTCAAGAAGTTAATCATATCGGCTGTTCCTCTAATGTAATAATCCCGGCACCCTCACATTTCTGCAAACGGTTATTCTCCTGCAGGAATCTGCTCATTCAGACTCTTGTTACGATAATTAAGATTTGTCCTGAGAGAATACCCCTGCTGTTCCCAAAAGGCATTTGCTGTCTCATTATCTTTAAACACCAGTCCGAATATCTTCTGTATGCCTTCTTTCTGCAGGGCTTCCTCCGCAAGAGAAACCAGATGTCCTGCGATACCCATGCGCCGACAGTCAGGATGCACACACAGATGGTGTACGATCGCCCTGCGTCCGTCATGACCGGTCAGGATAACCCCAATGATCCTGTTATCCTTCACTGCCGCAAAGCACGTATTGGGATTCCTCTTTAAATACCGGGCGATTCCTTCCCGGGAATCGTCCACCGGATTCAACGCCTTACGGCTCTGCTCCGTACTGTTCCACAGTTCATATATCGCATCGTAATCATCTATCGTCAATTTTCTGGTTGAATAATTCATGTAATGCTCCAATACTGATAAAGATGCGCATCCGGCATCATTCATCATCCTTCAGCTGATCATACTTCGCCGCGCTGCCTCTGGCTTTTTCCACCGGATATTTGGCCTCGTTCTTTGTCATCTTGGCATTGATGATCTCGTCTTCATCCAGTCCCAGCTCGTCCAGCAGGTTCCGGCAATAGACCATCACATCTGCCAGTTCTTCCTTCACATGTTCGAGATCAAAATCCGTATCGCTCCACTGGAAGCACTCCAGCAATTCCGCTGCTTCGATGGAAATAGACTTGGCAAGATTTGCCGGCGTATGATACTGCTCCCATTCGCGGTCGGAAGTGAACTTACGTATCCTGTTAATTGTTTCCGGCCGTATAATCGTCCCTCTCACTTGTTCGGCAGCGGGCGATTCCCATGTAAACATTCTTCCCCATACAGAGTTTAGAAACGCGTTCAAAATCTCCTTATATCTCTGACAGGTATCCGGGTGAAGCACAAATATGTACGAACGCTGGGTGCCTCTGTGACAGGTGACAGCCAGGATCTGTGCATCTCTGATATATTCTTTGATTTGCAGCTTTGCTTTATCCCAGGCTTCCTGCGTTCTCCTGCCTTTATGACAATAGAAAACGACATTCTTTCCCCTGTTGTAATAATCACAGACATCTTCCGGGAGAATAAACTTCTCGCTGTCTTTCGTTCTTGCAGTCTTGCTATAGCTGATCCCATTGTCAGGATCGGAGAATATGAGCTCAGAATCCCTCAAAAGCAGCGTAGAATTGTTAAACCACATCCTGCGCCTCCATTCTCTTGCATTCGGTTCCAGATTAATGCTTCTTAGAACTTCGCTAAAGAATTCCGCCCCTGGAATGATCCCGGACTGCTCGATCATTTTGACATTCTTATCTTTGCAATCAGCGATTTTCTGCAGAACATCAAATAATTCCGGATCATATATCCTCTCTGAAGGCCGTTTCAAGTAATCGGTAAATTTGCCGTCAGAAGAACCATCGTTCTCTGTCAGATACCAGTTAATACCAATCTTTATTCCATGATCTGCCAGAAACCGCAGCAGACCGTATTTACCATAGTCGCCTATATCTCCGATATACTGGTTTTTCATGCGTTTGGTTCACCTTTCTCACTACATATACCATGTCGCGTAATCAAATACCGGAAACCAGGAAAAGTTTTCTTACAAGCTTCCGTAATTCCTCCACCTCATCAATGGAATCTGCTTTGAAAGAATGGCCAGATGATTCGACCAGCTGATTTGTGACAACAGTGTTGTCACAAATCTCTGACAAGCCCTTTGCTCTCACTTCTATATGATTCTGACCTCATTTCCCGGATGCACCTCAATACACTCCACGTATTGATCCCAGACGACGGTGCCTGGTACTGTTAATCTATAAATCAATTCGCTATAGAGCTAAACAATATCGATGAATGTTTCCGCATTCACCTGATCTGGTATCATTCATGCGTTCAATCATTTATGATTTTAACTGATATCCGGAAAAACTTATTTTGAAGTCACTTACAATCTTTCTGTAATCAGTAGCTATTCTAATATTATATTTTTTGTGTAAATACTCTTCTAGGTGAAAAAACGCATTATGGCCTCTTATAAGTAGTTCCGGAGCTTCTTCTATTTCCTTTTTCACTTTTTTGTAAAATGTCAAACATTCTCTAGCCTGTTGGATATAGTTCATCATATTATTCATTTCCATCTGATAAGCCTCGAAATTTATCCCTTCATTTTCCAAGATATTGTTAGAGAAAACTTCTTCCATGTTGCATTTGGGTTTATATTGAGTAAATTTCGCAATATAATAAGCTGTAACAGTTGCTCTTGCTGCCAAAAATTTAGCTGCTTTCTTGGCAAATTCAAGATAATGATATCGATATTCATAGTATTCAGCTTCACTTAAACCGAAAAAGGAAAAAATGTATTTCAGGTTTTCTTCATGCAAAAAATAGTTCTCAAACGAATGACCCACTGTCATACAAATCCGTTCTTGTTCTTCAAGACTTAATTTTGTCTCTGAGAGAGATATATTCTCATCATAGTCACGATCTATGATAAAAATACATCTCTTGAAACAAGTGCCTATGTCGCTTCTATTTTTTAATGTTTTATAGCACCGCAAAACAGCCTCTTTACCCACCACTGGATCTTCTTTTGAATTGAAGTCACTACGCACACTATAAAAGTATAAATCCGTTTGCAGATTGGCTATGGAGGTCGCTGAATAAAACCTTTTATCCTGTGATCCTTCGACAAAAATATAATAACTTGTAGGAC
>CADBQK010000460.1 GCA_902796775.1 uncultured Lachnospiraceae bacterium | reverse complement strand
TTGCAAGCGGATGCAGATCAATTCAATCATCTTATAGAGAATGCCTTCTCGCCTGACTTCCGAGATGAACTGATCAGTTCGGTGGAATTGGCTAGAGCCGCAGGTGTGGATGAAGAAGAGATCCTGGACACACAGGAAAAGATAGATTCGTTTTTCCTGGATTGACCAAGGGCATAATCAAACAACCTTTGGAACTGACAGCACTGGAGAATATTTGCTTTGACTTTAGCTTGCTGTAGTAGGAAAATAAGTAATAGCTAGTGTGAGTAAAGAGGCAAGGACTTAAAGATGAATAGCATTGAGAAGCAATATTTTTTGGCGTTGACAGCAGACAGGGAAGAAAGCGCAGATATGTTGGAAAAACCCTCTATGCGGGGGATAAAGAACAGCGTTGTTGAGAAGTATTCCGATCAGGCACATTTCATTTATGAACTCCTGCAAAATGCAGATGATGCAGGGGCGACCGGAGCGCGATTCATTCTGGAGAAAAACCAGTTGATCTTTGCGCATAATGGGACAAGACATTTTTCTGTATCCGATCCCAGCAGAGAGGATCAGGATTCAAAGATTGGTGCTCTCGGCGATATCAACGCAATTACATCGATAGCGAATTCGAATAAAACAGAGGCATCGATCGGCAAGTTCGGTGTAGGATTTAAAGCTGTTTTTCAGTACACATCAACTCCTCATATCTATGATCAGAATTATAGATTCAGAATAGATCGATTCATTGTTCCTTCTTTGTTGGAAACAGATCATGATGAGAGAAATGATGGGGAGACTCTCTTTGTGTTTCCCTTCGACCACCCGGATCGGGATGCTACAGAGGCATATGACGATATTTCTAACAAATTAAAGAACCTCACATATCCGTTGTTGTTTCTCTCGGAACTAAAAACGATATCTTTTGAAGTAGATGGAAGAACCGGCTCTTATAGGAAGTTAGTGGAGGATGTTCATTCATGTGGTTCGATCACAGAAGAAAAAGTATGCTTGAAGCGTAATGATGGGATTGAATTGTTTGAAGAAAGCCTATGGCTTTTTTCGAGACAGGAAAAGCATCAATTCAAATATTCTGTCGGATTCTTTACAGATAAGAGCGGTCAACTCAAACCAGTAAAGGAGCCAGCCTTTTGTTTCTTCCCGACGAAGGAAGTTACAGGATTAAACTTCATAGTACATGCTCCATTTCTGCTTACAGACAGTAGAGAAGGCGTTCGCGCGGGTGTTGTGCATAATGAGAGGATGGTAGAACTGCTGGCAGATCTTGCGGCTGATTCGTTGTGCCTGCTTCGTGATATCGGAGTAAGAGAGTCAGTACGATTGATTGATGATAATATCATCAATATCATCCCATACGATAAAGAATCATTCCAGGAGCAGGATAATAAACGTAAAATTTCATTTGAACCCTTCTACCATAAAATTCGTGAGAAATTTCTCAGAGAGAGACTGATTCCCTCGAGTAATGATTATATTGAGACAAAGAATGCTTATTGGGCGGATATACCACAGCTGGCACAACTCTTCACAAATGATCAGCTGGCGGAGATCTGTGAGAACAGTCACGCGCAGTGGGCTTTTACTAGTATGGGAAGATATGAGATACAGCGTAATAATAAAGCTTTGTTCTCATATTTAGATTCACTAGTCAGAACAGACTTGAATGAAGATTCGATTATAAGCGGACGACTTAGAGAGTTCTACTTTAATCAAAAGTTAAATCAGCGGATTCCACTTGAAAATATCAAAGGCATCACAGGAGACTTCATTGAAAAACAGTCGATTGACTGGCTCCACATGTTCTACAGGTGGTTATCCGAGACAAAGCACAGAACTAATGCGATACTGAAGAAACCTATTTTTATAGATCTGGATAAGAGGGCGGTGGCCGCTTTTGATGAAAAGATGCAACCGATCCTATTTCTTCCTGTTGAAGGAATCTCAGGGTATGAGACGATTCATCCTTCGCTGATGGATGATCCGGAGACAAAACAATTCATAGAGCAGGTTGGAATCTGTGAACCATCCCTGAAAGACAGAATATATAATATCATATTGCCACAGTATCGCGAAGGCGGGGCAATCGATGTCAGAACTCATTTTAAGATGTTTCTGGATTACTATTGTGAATGTACGCGAGATGAAGCGGATACACTGATAAATCTAATTAAAGAGTATAAATTTTTGATGTTCCAGCTTCAGGACAGTCCGAAACTGTATCGAGACGCAGCGGATGATCTATATATACCAACCCCTGAGTTGAAGCGGTTTCTGAAAAGCAAGAAAGATGTTCGCTTTCTTGCTTTAGAAGAATATGGTAAGTTAATCGAGCCTTCCAAAGAAAAGAAAATGCTAACGTTCTTTTCTGATCTCGGTGTGGCAAAATTCTTCAAGTTAGTTACGGTTGAAATTGATCCGGATACTTCTGGGAGGGTGGATCTCCCTATGCCATATAGTACCAGGGGAAGAACTTATGAAGAAGTGATCATCGAAGGCTGTAAAGAACTGATCGATGATATTGAGAGAAACGAAGATAAGGATAAATCAGTCTTTCTATGGGATTGCCTGATTCAGATGATTCAGACGTGGTGCAATACATGGGAGAACAAAAGCCTATCATCATTATTGTCAGGAAAATGTAATTATTTCTATCGTCATAGGCGAATCGATTATTTCCTTTCATCTGATGTTAATGCACTGCGCAAATCGAAATGGATCGTTGATTCGGATGGGAGGTTTGTTGCCCCGCAGGATCTTATACGAACAGAGTTATCAGATCGTTACAATATTTCAACAGATGTTGCGGAGGAACTTATTGAGTTTTTGTCCATACAGGAACTCCCGGAAGAAGATGATGATAGTAATCTTACTGATACACAACGTGAAAAGATAGAGTTTGCAGATAAAATAAGAGAACTAGGAATCGATGAATCTGATCTGGAAGATTTCAAAGAATTCCTGATGCAAAAGAAATCGGCGAAGAAAAATGAAGCTGTAGGCAAAGAGCGCACGACAGAAACGCAAGAGAAACTGCTGGATGATGTATTGGAAGATGAGGCAATTGTTTCTGAGAAGAAGCGAGTTGTAAAAGACATTGTAGAACGAACGGTGTCTAAGGATAAAGCAAATGCAGTGAGAGATAGTCTGCCAGAAGAGGAAGAGGTCGATGGAGACGAACTGATACCCCAAACTATTGACTATAGCAAGAGGATCGAGCGAGCGAAACAGAAAAGCGCGACTGAAATTGATAGAATTGCAAAATTTGAACAACTGCAGACGAAGGCGGTTGCAAGTGAGAAGTATTCCTATACCTGGTTCAATACGCTGTTAGAGATGGAATCTTTGAACAGTGGAGATACATCGATGGGCAATAGAGAGGTGTCTATCAGTTTTGCAAAAGTCGAAAGAGAGCCTGGTACGAAGCGAACACTCATATTAAAGCATCCTAGCAGGCATATTCCCCATTTCATGGAAGATCTCGCGGATATTCCAATGATTTTCCATATGGGAGATGGGACCAGAACTGTTATTCTGGAAGCAGCCAATGTTAAGTCGTATACGCTTAGAGTGAAATTAAAGAGCGGAAGTGATATTGAGGGAATTGATTTAGATACAGTTAAGGAAGTAACTATCGATGCAAAGAGTCCGGCGTTCTTATTGGAAGAGTTGAGAAAACAGTTTGCATTGTTGAAATACGATGACAGTTACAATATGAGAGATCATTTGTGCGAGAATATTGAATTTATTTTTGGCCCGCCAGGAACAGGGAAGACTACATATCTCGCAAGGAATGTGTTGACTCCATTGATGGAAGAGAATGAAAACTGCAGGGTTCTTGTATTGACCCCTACAAACAAGGCAGCTGATGTTCTGACTCAGAGAATCATGGAAGTATCAGATGATGACAAAGAATACAATGAGTGGTTGATACGATTCGGAGCCACGGCGGATGAATCCATTGAACAAAGTCCCATTTTTAAGGACAAGTCGTTTGATATTCGAACCTTGAAGAGGAGCATTACGATCACGACAGTTGCACGGTTTCCATATGATTACTTCATGCCGTATGGTGAGCGTCTCTATTTGAATGATTTGAAGTGGGATTACATAATTATCGATGAAGCGTCTATGATTCCGATTGCCAATATCGTATATCCACTGTATAAGAAATCTCCGAACAAGTTCATCGTTGCAGGTGATCCATTCCAGATAGAACCGATTGCTTCTATTGATCTATGGAAGAATGAGAACATATATACCTTTGTGAACCTAGATTCGTTCACTGAACCAAGGACTGTTCCGCATCAATACCATGTGGAAACGCTGACGACACAATATAGGAGCATACCTTCTATTGGACAGCTTTTCAGTGAATTCGCTTATGGCGGGATACTTCAACACTACCGTCAGGAAAGTAGCAGAAAAACAGTTCCTGTTTGGGAACAGTTAGGAATCAAGTCACTGAATATTATTAAGTTCCCGGTGAGTAAGTACGAAAGCATCTATCGTCCAAAAAGACTTCAGCACAGTAGCTCTTACCATGTATATTCTGCACTGTTCACATTTGAGTATGTAAACTACCTTGCAAAATATATTGGTCCGAGCCAGGATGGTTCCTTGTTCAGGATCGGCATCATTGCGCCATACAGAGCTCAGGCTGACATGATTGATAAATTGTTTGCTTCCAGAAAACTTCCTGCCGGAGTTGATGTTCAAGTTGGCACAATTCATGGATTCCAGGGTGATGAATGCGATGCTATTTTTGCAGTATTCAACACACCACCAAAGATTTCAACTTCGAAAGAAATGTTCCTTAACAAGAGAAATATTATTAACGTATCTGTCAGCCGTGCACGTGACTATCTGTTTATCGTGATGCCTGATGACGCAACGGAAAATGTGGACCATTTATTCCTGATAAAGCGCATTGAGGAACTAATCAAAAGGACAGATTCATGGAAAGAGTCGTCAACATCGAATTTGGAGAGATCAATATTCCGTGAAGAGGCATACCTTGAGAATAATGCATTTTCCACAAGCCATCAAAGCATCAATGTCTATGGCCTTCCGGAAAAACGATATGAAGTTCGTGCCGAGGAGACAGCAGTTGATGTTCAGATCCATGATGGATTGAGATAATTGTCAAAAAAGTATAAAGATTGATGGAGGAATCATATGGGCACCTATGTATCTGAAGATGGAAGAGTAAAACGCAGATCTCCGAGTGAAAACGAGTATATCTTAGATGATCGTTGGTCTTTTGAGGTTCCGGACGTTCTGGTTCCAGAGTTTGATAAGCAGTACCTGGATGTTGCCAATATACCTTGCGACGCAAGTTTAGTATTAAAAGGCTTAAATAGAGGTGAAAATTATCTATGTGTAATTGCAGTAGAACCAATACTCATGTTCCTCCAGACAGATCCTGGCATTGATGATTGCAGGCATGATAATGATGTGGCTTCAGGAAATGCACAACAGGAAATCATTACGGATACCGATGATTTTTATGTTGATATTATTTCAATGAACGTACTATTCACTAAAACGTTGACTCGAATCAGACTCCGAACGAAAGAAGAAGGAGGTTGGGATTTTTCATTGGTCACAAGCAGTGAAGATGACATGACGAAGACTAATTGGGACACAATGTATGGTTGGCTCCGAAGTATCGCCATGTCATTGAAAAAGGTTCATGACAATACGAGTAGTGATGATACTTATGAAAACATTGATGATAACCTAATAGCTGAGCTGGATGAGGATGGTTTGGTTTTTGAATTAGATGACAAAAAAACCGTGAAAAATGAGAGATCAAGAGAGGGGGAGAAGAAGAAAGAAACTAAAGTGGCCGATAATATTGAAGCGGGTTTGTTTTCAAAAAAGAGTCAGACTGGTATTCATCATGTGAAAAAATCCTTCGAGCGTGTTATCGTGGGCGATGCATGGTCAATTGAAGTACCAAAAGGGTATTCGTATTCTGCAGACAAGGCCTATACGGGTCCGGATGAGGACGGAATGCCGTATATGCTTCATATACAGACGACAAAAGACTGTGATCTCGAAAAATCATTTTTCAGCGAAATTGAACTGATGGTCAAATCGCAGGCATTCACTTTTAATTATTACACATTGGATGCAACACACGAGGCAGAAATAATGTCGGACGTACTAATGGACATCGCAGATGTTTCGCCAGAGGACGTGAAAACCATTAAGAAAAACAAAAACATAGTCGTTGTAATGGCTAGTACTTATGAACATATGTTTCTCGTATGCGTGGCAGGTATTAATCTTATTTATAGGGGGGCAATCACATTCCATCCCGATTCAATGGCAAATGAAGAACAAGTTGTAAAGCAATTTGTCAATTCTATAGAGCCAGTCAAGATCACAGATATCGCAAATGCAGATGCACTTTGCAGATTGGATTCTTCATATTTGGGGGACCTTAGCAACATAAAGTATGTGCAGGTAGATAACAATTTTAAGGTGCCAGTTCCAGATGGTTTTAAGAGCTCAACTTCTGTACACGAATCCATGCAGTTTGTTGTGGCCGGCGAGGGGTTTAATTTCAGACAGGATCCCACCACAGCTAGGTTCTCCTTGGGCATCAGGAAAATAGCGGATACCAGATATCAAAAGGAGAATGCCTACTCGACGGTCATGGAAACGACTGAAATGATCAATCAAATGATGCCGGCTCCGATCTTCGACAGCATGTTGATGACAGTCAGATTTGACGAGAAGGGTCTTATTGTGTTCGGAACCTGTACAAACTCGGCATGCACGAAGAACACAAATCCATTTCTTATTCTCACAGGCAACAAGTTATATTACGGAATTGTTACAATCAATTACGGGCGTGCGATTTCTGATGACATAGATACAGTTTGGGATCAGAGGGTCATCACTACAGCCTGGCTTAGCAGGATCTTGTTTAAGGGAGAACGTGTTTCGCATGCAGACGAAAAAGGGAATACTGTAACTGTGACCAGAAAAGCTGCACGAAAAAACAACAGGAAACCCAGCAAAATGGAGACATGGGGTTTCAAAGAATTTGAGGTTCCTGATAGACGAAAGAAACTGATTGATAATCAAAATGGCTTCCCGATCAGAATTCTCCCGCACTCCGAGGTAATGAATGAATGGGAACATGATGAGGTCATGTTTCAATATTACTGTATGCTTCATCGCCCAAATATCAGCAAGCAGGTTTCCCTGTTATTGCAAAATGCAGAGAAATACAGTCGCTTTTTTAAGGAGAGAGAAGAAGCTAATAATCTTCAGCAGGGCAAATTAAAAAACTCTGCGCCGATTCATGCGCTCAGATCGTTCATATGGACAGCTGTTGAAATCCAGGGAAATAAGACAAAGTCTACTTTCCCTGCAGATGCTCCCGAGGAGATGTGGCTTGACCTTGCTGAATTCATTGGTTCACACAGATATGCAAATTATGAAGCAGTTGATAAAAAGGCAAAACGATTCGGCACTGTTTTTTTGAGAAAAGAGGAAGTGAGATCTGTTTACACAGATGCATGTGGCTATGAGAGTTATATATTTTCGAATTCCCGGTGGCGCTATAAAAATGAATCGTTATCGAAGACGATGAACAGTGCATCGACATCCAGTTTTTTCGAGTTGATTGATTCTCTAGAAGAAATCATGCCAGTAATGGAACTGTATTATAACAAGCTAAAGAGTCATGCAGGGCAAATACAAAATGATGTTGCGGAGCATATCAAAATGATACTCGAAGGCTGGTGTGTTTATGCGTTTGCGTGTCGACAGCCATTCTTTATTGTTCCCGGCAATCATGTGAAAAACGAATTTGATATAGAAAAAATCCAAAACTGGACTATCGGACCAGCAATGGAAGAAACACAGAATGGCAGTTTTTCGTTATGCAATTCAGAGATTGTGAAAATCAACTTTGAAAGCGAAGAAATCAATATTCCAGAAGGCGTTACAGGGATAATAGTAAATGAGGACACAAAACCGGAACTAACAAGAAATCTAGCAAATACCAGAAAAATAACATATCCACATTCATATACTGGTCCAATAATTGTTCCGAAAAATGTGCATAAGATTGAAGTGCTTGGTGATCCGGAAATCTTCAGGACTGTATCGCTTTCAGAAGAATCAAATCAAACATTGTCATTGTTGACAATTACGGGAAAACCCAAGGCAATTGGTGAGTTTGCATTTAGAGGATTAGATAAGCTGAAATGCCTGCGTATTCCTGAAGGTGTCGAAAAACTGTATGATCAGGCTTTCTGTGGTTTCACACCTTCTGATCTATTTCTTCCAAGCACACTAAAGGATATTGGCGAATTTGTTTTTGCTCCATACAAAATTGATCCGAATGTTTCAATTAATGTATATAGTGACTGCCCAGTCTTGGGGGAGATTAAAAGGCAGCTAAAGGAGTACAGAGATTATTATAATGATCATTCATACTTAAAAGGTGAGTATCGGATAGAATTAAAAGAACTAGGAGTATCTTCCGAAGTGTGGGCGGCAGCATTTGTTAAAAGCCTGTGCGGGCTTTATAACGAGAAAGTCCCAACAACGGAGGCAAAAATCCGCAAACTATTAAACAACACTATTGGAGATGTGTGTAATTTTGGAGAATGCAGAAATGCAATCGAGGCCGAAGCAGAGAGGAACGAACTGCATAATGTAAAAAAACTGATACAGGATAATGATGATGATAAGGAACTATATCTTAAACTGCCCGGAGAACTGGAAAAAGATATTAATTGTGTTGTTGAGAACAGGATTCGTGAAGAAAAAAGAGCTAGATATAAGAGAATTAAAGAACTAAGTGCCAGCGACAAAATTGATGACTTGAACGATGCGATTGCTCTTTTGAGAGAATCTGCAGAGATTAAAAATGTCGATGTTTTGATTGAACGATGCTCAGATAAGATCAGTAACATTAAAAAGAGAGAATATGCAGTGGCAAGGTCGCTTGCTTCAGCAGGAGATGAAGAATCGCTTATTTCTGCCATTGAAAAACTGGAACAGATCGATCCGTTCGAAGATTCATCAGTGACAATTACGAAACTCAGGAATCAGCTTGAAAGTGAGCGGAAGTATAACGAGGCAATAAAACTGAGCAATAGTGATTCTCCAGAACGAGTATACGAGGCTATGAAAACTTTGGATGGCCTAAGTAACTATAAGGATGCGATTGGATATGCAGACAGTTGTCGAGAAAAAATCAGAGTTTTTGCTCGTGGGTACCAGGAGAAGGCTGAGAATCTGTTGAATAATGATAATGAGAAGAGTCTGAAGGAAGCAGCATCCACTTATAAAGAAATGCTTTCCTGGGATTATGACGAACAAGAGAAGAAAATATACCAGCAAAAGGAGGACTCAATTCAGGAACTCAGAGCATTAAAATCCTCATTAGATGAACTGTGGGGAAAATACGCGCAGATAGGGGGTGCGTTCAGGAAAAAAGAACGTAAGGCAGTTGAAGAAGAAATACAGAGCGTTGAAAGAAGAATTATTGAAGTAAAAAAAGAGTTGGGATATAAAGATATTGGAGAAGCAGAGAGTGTTTCAGATGTCTCAAGGAACCAAAGTCCACCAAGGAGAAATTGGGTTAAGTGGGTTTTAATCGCCATAATAGTAATACTTATTGGTGTAATTGCATTAATGCTGCCATCATTCCTTTCAAATACAGATGTTGAAAATGAGGGTGATGATGATTCCTCACAGATACAAACTGAAGCAACTGCTGAGAATGGATACAAGGAATTAACGAGCGGAGAATTACAGGGAAGCATTTGGAACAGATTTAGTGAGCAGTGGCCAGATATCGAGGTAGTCGATGAAACATACTCACATTTTGATGATGGCTATGGCGAATTGTGTTATCAGGTGGGAGATACAGCTGTAATCATCAGAACGCAGAGCGAAGGAGAGGAATACGATTATACCTCACCAATTGACTATTGTGTAGTATCAGTCAGTAAAGGAACATATGGGTATGATTGTATCGCACTGATATCAAACGAGCTGTTTGGATCGAGCGTTTCAAAAGTTAAGGAGGACATAAAAGAACTTCTGGCTCAAAGCAAAGAAGAGACAGGCGATAGCAATTTAGAATTCCGGGGTTATGAATACCAGGATCCTCTTTTTCAACTATCTGTTGCATTTCAAGATGATATAGACATTGCAATGATTTTGCCGGCAGATATGGATGGTAATAAAGTCTTGGTATGGTCTGGAATCCAAAATTGATACAATGAGTGATACATAATGAATGAAATTCAGTTCAAAGAATACCTGAAAAAACATCATATCAAGCTGAATCCTCAGCAAGAACA
>CADBQK010000459.1 GCA_902796775.1 uncultured Lachnospiraceae bacterium | reverse complement strand
CTATCGAACTCATTCAATAATATAGTATAAAATAGTATAAATTATATTTTATTTAATCCTGTTTAAGTTAACTGTTAAACAACCCTTTCTCACAACTGCCGGAATTCTTTTTGAACCACGATGACCGAGCAAATCCCTGCGAGGAGATCTGCCGCAGGCCCAGCATAGAGAACTCCGTTTATACCAAAAAACTGCGGCAGCAACAGAAGAAGCAGAATAAGTGCGAGCTGCTTCGACAGTGAAATCAAGATACCTTTCTTCGGTTTTTTGATCGAACTCATGGTGTTCATAGAAATGGGAGGCAGTCCGGCAAGGATCACAAAAAGCATAAAAATGTGCATATAGCGCAGCGCAAAGTCTTCGTAACCGGCAGCCCCATTTCCGAAAATGCTCAGGATCTGCCTGGGAAAGAGCCAGAAGCAGGCGGTCTCCAATGCTCCTACAATCAAGGCATAGCGCAGAATCCTGGTATACGTTTCTTTTACTCTGTCATATTGCCTCGCGCCATAATTATAACCCATGATCGGAGCACCGCCGATACTGCATCCGATAATGGTGGAATAAAAGAGAAAATTGATCTTTGTGACAACACCGGCAGCGGCCAGGGCCTCGCTCCCGCCATAAACAGACCGGTCTCCATAATATCGCAATGAGGAATTCAGCACGAGGTTCATCACCAGCATTGCGGCCTGGTTCAGGCTTGCCGCCGCCCCGATGGAAACGATCTCCTTCAGGCGGCCGACCCCTACCCGAAAATGGGCAGGCAGGAGCTTTCCCGTTCTGAAACGCCCCATGTAAAACAGAACCATCAACGCGGAGAATATCTGACCGACCACTGTCGCGAGGGCAGCACCGGCGATCCCCATGTTGAACGGAAAAAGGAACAGCCAGTCTAACACAAAGTTAACGGCAACGCCCATGAGGGAGCAAAACAGCGCATAGCGCGGACTTCCGTCAGAACGGATCAACAGGGTGCCACCTGTAGTAAGAACAAGAAAAGGCATGCCAAATGAGATGATCCGCACATAAGTCAACGCATAAGGAAATACCTGTTCCGTTGCTCCACAAAGATTGACAAACCATGGTGTGAAAAATCCAATCAGCAAAGCAAGAAGCAGACCTTCCATTGCCAGCAAAGTCAGTCCGTTTCCCGCAAATCCCAGCGCGTCATCCTTTTTTCCACGCCCGTTAAGCACATTGAAATTGACTGCAGAACCATTGCTGATCAGCAGGGTCATTGCCCCACTCAATATCGTCAAGGGATAAGCCACTGTTGTGGCGGCATTTCCCAGAAAGCCAATACGCTGACCGATAAAGACCTGATCAACGATATTGTAGAGAGAGCCGATCAAGGTGCTGATAATCGTAGGCAAAGCATATTTCCAAAGCACTCTACCAACCGGTTCCGTTCCGAGAGGATTGTTTCCCACGTTTTTAGAAATTGAATCTTTCATATGCTTCTCCTTGGAGACAGGGGACGGTTCTCCGTCTCCTTCTTGTCTCCTGATGGAAATAGGAACACCATGGAGGAGACGGAGAACCGTCTCCTCTACCGTTCAGACATTTTTTTAACCGCTTAGACAAATCATGTTGTTTAACTACTCATTGGTACAATATAATAGATCAAACGCTTTCTATATTTAAAAAGTATTGAATCCGAGGTATTTTTGTGAAATACAATATGAAAATAATAATCGATATCGATCCCTCTGTCAATGAGCCTGAAGTGATCATCCGGGCAAATGAAGAAACTTCTCTCGTAAAGGAAATCGTTTCTTTTATTCAGGAACGTACTGCCGGAGAGCAATCCACGATCACCGTCTTCCGGAACGGTATAACAAAAGAAATCAGTCAGTCTGAAATCATCCGGGTTTATACCGAGGACCGCAAAATGATCGTATGGACATCGGGCGGCGAATATCAGACAAGCTGCACACTGCGGGAGCTGGAGGAAATATTTGATAAATACAGGTTTCTACGCATCAGCCGTTATGAGATCATTAACCTTGATCATGTTTCAGGGTTTGATATGTCCTTTAAAGGAACTATCAAGGTATTTTTTGAAGACGGAAGCTATTCCTGGGTATCACGCAGGTTTGTAAAAGCCGTACAAGACCGGTTGTCTGTTCTGGCAGGAAGCAGGAGGGAACTACAATGATCAACATTAAAAAAAGTCTATTTTACAGATTCCTGCTGGGATATGGTCTGGGAATAATCATAGGCGGTGTTATTTTCCTGATTTCGAAAGGCATGAATTCTCCCGTGGAAAAGTTGAAAACATGGGACATGATCAGGGGTATGCTCTGCTGCGGATTATATGGGGCTGCATCTTTATGCGGAATGATACTGTACAAGTTGGATAGTGTCAGTCTTGTGATCGCAACAGCAATACATTTTTTTATCGTCATGGCCGGCCTTTTCCTGTTAGGACTGTCTCTGGGGTGGAAATTCGATACAGCTCTGGTCCGATATATCTTTGCCGCCTATCTTCTGATATTCATCCTTTGCTGGGTCACCATGTATCTGGTCGGAAAAAGGAGAGTCCGCAAAATGAACCGGGACCTGCAGCAGTGGAAATCATTGCAGCAAAAACCAACATGAAAATATAAATGACGTCTATTTTAAGATAATTTTCAACATTATTCAGGAAAGGAAATGATCGTTTTAACCATGAGATTTGTCAGAAAAGGTAAAAATCATTTTACCAGGGAGGTCTGTCAGGAAGGGAAATAATCATTTTACCAGGAGGCTTGTCAGGAAAGGTAAAAATCATTACCCAGGGAGGTTTGTTATGAAAAAAATACTAAAATCCATTATGAAAATATTATTAGTCCTCATCATTATTTTGCTGATCGGAGCAGGAGTCATATTCTGTTTAAGACTGTATAATGACCATAAATATGGTAAAGCCGAATCCCTTACAGAAATCGATGTGACCGATATAAGTCAATATCCAACCGAGTTGGAAGGGATCGATGTTAAGTATGTCGACAACGGCGCTTTCCAGGGATTTCATCTGAAACCACAAAACAAACTATACAGAGGAGTTGTTGTCTTCTATGGAGGTTCCGACGGCAGTCCATTTTTTGACGTAGCCCGGTCCTACGCCGAAAAGGGCTACGAAACCCTGTCAGTCTATATGTTCGGTATGAAAAACCAGCCCAAATCACTTACCAAAGTCCCGCTTGAACAATTCAACGATGTCCTTGATTACATCAACAACAACATCCAGGACAATGACCCCATAACTGTAATGGGTGTATCAAAAGGGGCAGAGTATGTCCTGAACCTTGCCGCAAAATATGATGAAATATCAAATGTAATCGTAATGGCTCCTGTCGCCTACACCTTTTCCGGTCTAAGTTCCTCATCAGTAAGCTCCGCCTCATCCTGGACCTGGGAGAATAACGAAATCCCCTATATTGATATCCAAAAATCACCCTTCACAGCCTTATTAAAAGACATGATCCTTCCAACTATAACAGGAGCACCCCTCAACTTCAGGGATTTATACGATGCTGCTTTGGCAGCTGACGAGGACAGAGATGCAAAACTCATCCCCGCAAAGGATATAAAAGGAGACATACTGATCATTTATGGCGAAGAAGATGGTATGATGGATACCGGGAAGATGGCAGACCTGATCCGGAGCCAGAATGAAAATGCCAGGATATGCTCTTATAAAAATGCCGGTCATATGTTTTCAGGCGATGGCATAATAACTGAATACGGAATGAGAATGAGACTTGGCGGCACAGTCGAAGGAAACGAAAAGGCAATGATCGAATGTACAAAGGAAATAGATGATTTTCTAAAGGAACACCATGGAGGAGACGGAGAACCGTCCCCTGTCTCCCTCGGTAATAGTTTTGAAATTTGAGCAGATATTAAATATTGACAACCACCTGTTTTCTCGTGTAGAATAGTGAATACTACACTGTCACCGCTTTTTCAGGTAACTTGATGTAAACTGATATTTATGATCAATTATTGCAAAGGAGGGGATAGTTCGATGTATACACAAATTTCATTTCCGGTCATCAATCTGGCGGAGACCGGACGCTGCATTGAGATGCAGCGCCGCCGGGCCAGACTCAGCGTGCGGGACGTCCAGATCTACTTTGGGTTTGAATACCCGCAGGCTATATACAAGTGGCAGCGCGGCGAATGCCTGCCCACAGTTGACAACCTGCTTGCCCTGTCCAAGCTCCTGCAGGTGCCTATGGAAGACCTCCTGGTCTATGAAGACCAGGGGGTCTCTTTTTTTATCTTTTTTTATAAACCACAGGTTTAATGACAGGATTCCCTTCTTGTGTTATCCTGTCATTGCTGGCAGGACAATCGCCAAAGGAGACAAAGAACCGTCCTCTGACTCCTCCGTCTCAGGAGACAAGAAGGAGACGAAGAACCGTCCCCTGTCTCCATTTATTCTGTCCTCGCAGGAATCCTGTCATCCGCGTAATCCTG
>CADBQK010000458.1 GCA_902796775.1 uncultured Lachnospiraceae bacterium | reverse complement strand
TGACGGTATGTCGGAAAAGGAAAAGCGACGCTTTCTTCTTCCCGTACATGCTCCCGGCTGTTTTGACATCTCTTTTTCCCCATCCGTTTTCCCCCTTTAAAACAGATCTCCCACCTGTATCATGGATCCGTGTTTTTCATAATAGGCTTCGCTTGCCTGCACCAGTTCTTCCGCTTCAATGTTCAGGTACCGCTGCGTAGTCGCGATCGAGCGGTGACCCAGGGCCTTAGAGATCAGTTCAAGCCCCCAGCCATCCTTCCTTCTCTCATTGGCAAAGTAATGGCGCAGCATATGCGGCGTGGCCTGGATGCCCGTCTTTTTCTCCAGCCGTCTGAGCATGGCGTACACGGACTCGATGGTAAGCGGCCGCCCCCTGGTCTTCCCTTTCAGGATCACAAAGAGATATTCCTGACTCAGCAGCAATTTCTGCTGCTCAGCAAGATACGTCGCTGCTGCAGAGACGGCTACAGGGCTGATGAGCGCCGTTCGCTCCTCTGCGTTTTTGGCTCTTGCACCGTTTTCATTGTCCTCCCTGTACCGAACACGCACTTCTCCTGTGTCCAGATCCAGATCCGACGCATACCGGATTCCGAGGATCTCGCCGATCCGGTAACCCGTCTCGGCCAACAAAAGAAGTAAAAGCCGATCCCTGGCATTGGTGCAGGCATGAAGCAGAGTCTGTATCCTGTCTTTTTGAATGGTCCGCCCGATGGGCATTTCCTTTTTTAAGTATCCGGGAAACGTCATACAGGAAAGAAAAGAACGCCTTCCAATGGAATTGACATAGGAAAGGTGTACTTCCGCCAGTACCTTCAGATCTGTCTTTACCAGGCCTTCTGCCTTCAGATAGGCAAAATACTGGAACGCAGTAGCAAGGTACGTGTTACAGGTGGAGTTTTTCGGATGCCGCATGACTTTTGTGTGTTTTCCTGCTTTCAGATACTGCAGAAACTCCGTAAAATGTACAAACTGGTGATCGTAGGAAAGCGCCAGCACGCCGTCGATCGTCTGATCGATTTTCTCCAGATAATTCAGATAATAGGAAAGAGACCTCGCGTTCTGGCTCACCGTGTTGGGTGAGCACTTGGCCCGGGTCTTGAACATCAGATATTTGGTTGGAAGATATGCGATGCTGTCATCTTCCATATCGCGGATCAGAAAATACAGATCTGTGCCATCCGCCAGCTTTTCCATTTGAAAAGACATGTTGCCACTCCTTTCTGCCTGACTGGGTATACCGCCTTTTCGTACGCAAAAAACTGCTTTTTGCAAAGCAAATAAAAACAGGACTATGCTGTTGTGAAATGGGTTATTGTATAAGATCAGATAAAAGACGGTCCGGATGCAGGCCCCACGCCGGCCCGCTGCGCATCCGTCCGATAACTATACTCAGTATATCACGCGGGTTGATAAAAAAACAGAACGTGTCGTATTGATTTGCAGCAAGAAATAACTTTGCAGAGCGCTGATCACCGTCTGATTCCGCAGGCAGGTCCTGCCAGCTGTGCTGCTTTTTGTGCTTCTGCCTCCGGATCATCCAGTATATCGCTGTATTCCGGATGTTTGGAAAACCAGCGGATCGCATACGAACAGGAAAGAACTGCTTTTCGTCCATCCGCACGGAGCTGTTCGGCCGCTGCTTTCGTCAGCTCGCCGGCTATTCCCTTCCCTCCCAGGGACGGATCCACTTCCGTATGTGTGATGACCACGACACCGGGACGCACCTCCGGGAAATCGATCTCGGCAAGCCGTTTTCCTGTTTCATCCTTGAGATAGATCCGGTTCATCTCCTTTATGTATTCCAAGCCATATCTCCTTTCGCCGTGCTTACAATCCACCCTGCAGATTTCGGCTGCCTGCGCCGGCAGTCTACTTTATCTCACCTCTGACGATCAGTTCCGCTACCCATCCGGCAGCATCTTCAACCACATGGCCGCACTTGGTGTGCCCTCCGGCTTCGAAATACGCCTCCGTCTCCCCTTCTTCAATGAACACATGATTCTTTCCGAAAAGAGCGGTCTGCACGTCACAACAGCGCGGCCCTCCGTATTTTTCGACAAACCGGTCAAATACTTTTTCGGCTACTTCCATACATGCATGGGGCTCTTCCTCCATGTTCTGTCTGTCACGTCCGAGCACAAGGCTGATTGCTGCCGCTGCACCGCTTAAGGCACCACAGGTTCCCTGCGTTGTTCTGGCTACGCCTCCTCCCAGACAATACATGGCCTTGAACAGTTTGTCATCGATTCCCAAGTCTGGAAACACATCACTTAAGGCCGCCAACGTACACTGGGGACAGTTGCCGAATTGGTTTTCATATCTGTATCCGGCTTCCCTTGCCTGCTGGACCAGACTGTCTTTTTCTTCCTTTGTCAACACGCTGTAATCCTTCATTTTCTTTTCTCCTGTGTACTGTTTTCTTATATCATACCGATATCTATATTTAACTCCGGATTCTTCCTGATGTCAAAGCGAAGTCCGGCCTCCTATCCTTTATCTTGCAGAAGTCTCGGCGCTTCTTTTATAATGAACACAAACATACATGTTTACTGCTCGCATACACACGCAGCACGGTTCTGTCAAAAAGCATGCATGAAAAGAGGTCATTATGAAAGATATCCGCATCTTTTGTCTTTCCCTCACGGTTCTTCTGCTCAGCATCCACCCCCATCCGGCATGCGCCGCAGAAACCATATCCTGGGATACAGCATATAAAGAGTTCATTCTTGACGGAAACTACCTGTCTAAAGAAGATCCTGCATTCTATACAGAAACACAGGAACTGATCCGGTTTGGCCTGTATGACCTGGATAAGGACGGCTTCCCGGAGCTGA
>CADBQK010000457.1 GCA_902796775.1 uncultured Lachnospiraceae bacterium | reverse complement strand
GAGAGCGCTTGAATGGCATTCAAGAGGTCATGGGTTCGACTCCCACCGTCTCCATTCCATGTAAGGCCCGGAAACGCAGTGATAGCAAGCGTTTCCGGGTTGTTTCATATCTCGAACAAATTGTCCCCACGTGTCCCCATATTCTTTGACTTTTTGCCCCAGATTGCCCTTGAGACATCAGTAGCTGCAGAAGGCTTCGGTATACTCTCCGGCATGTCATAGTAGCGTTTTGTCGTTCTGAAATCAGTATGACACATCCAGGACTGTACTTTTTTTCATACAGATGTGTATCGATCAGGGCAGTCGCATATATTCTGGAATATCTCATGGATGAAGTGCCGGAGTCTTTGTTCCATGCGGTCCGGAGATATAAGCCGGAGACGGGAAATGAGTTTCTGACTTTTGCTGGAGATATTCTGAAAAAGCAGATGAAGAAGAAAGTGAAGTTCTTTTACAGGCCAAATGAGGTGATCCTCTCTGCCTTTGAGAAAAAGGACAATGATCCATATGATGAAGATGCAGTTGAGTATGAGATTTCTGTTGGAAATATGGTCGAACCATGGGTGGTAAAGAAAATATATTTTGAACAATTCCGGGAATCCTTTTCAAGCGCAGTAATAGGGATGCATATCGTAGGATGAAAGGGAAACTGTCCAGATCTGTATAATAGGTGTAGACTTATAGTGGATTTTATGGTGGACTTTCCTTGTCGGGAGGACATACAATAAATCTTAGAAAAATAGTAATCCGACGGGAAATGCAGAGTGCAGTTCAGTGAAAGTGAGTTTTGGATTTGTCAGAAAGGAGGGCCGTTGCTGTGAACAGAGTCGATGAACTGTATCGTCGGTTCCTTAGTGGTATGGCATCAGCTTATGATGAACTGATGATCCTCTATGGCGACAGCCTGACTTTCTATCTCTATGGATATCTGCACAACTGGCAGGACGCGGAGGATCTGACGGTCGAAGCGTTTGCGAGGATCATGGTAAAAAAGCCCCGCATCCGGGTAGGAGGCTTCAAGGCGTATTTATATAAGACAGCCCGGAATCTTGCTTCCCGTTTTCACAGCAGGGAAAGTCGTTTTGAAAGCTTCAGCCTGGAAGGGGCAGAGAAGGAGCTGGCGGACAGCTTCACGCCGGAGGAACATCTGCAGAAGGAAGAAAAGAGACGCATTCTTCATATATGCCTTGAGCGGATCGATCCGGTGTTTCGGGAGGCACTCTGGCTGGTCTATTTTGAGGATCTGAGCTACGAAGATGCCGCCGTCGTCATGGGCGTCAGCAAAAAAAGAGTAGATAAGCTGCTCCAGAGGGGAAAAACGATCCTCCGTACAGAATTAGAGAAAGAAGGGATCACACATGCGCACGAATGAGGAGCGGATCGCCGCTATGCATAAGCGGGCGGCCGAGCTGGAAAAAGAAAACAGACAGCGCAGAGTACGGATCATACAGGCGGTCAGTGCGGCAGCCTGCTTTGCAGCTGTTATCGTGCTCTCATGCTTCATGCCCGGTTTTTCACAGGCTCTTGTATCGGGAAACAGCCAGGGCGGTATGAGCGCCAGCGTTTTTTCCGAGAACACCGCTCTGGGATATATTGTCATCGGGGCTCTGGCCTTTCTTCTGGGAAGTGCTGTAACGATCTTTTGCTTCCGTCTGAAGAAGTGGCAGAAAGACAAAGATCCGGAGGATGACGTATGATCGAGATCATCGAAAACGGCATCCAGCTTGTGACGACGGGAATCTGTACGATCGTCGCGCTTAGAAAAGGGATCCTTTTGAAAAACCGTACCTGGATTGTTCTGGCTTTGGCCTCCGGCGTCTTTTTCCTTGGGGATCTGTACTGGGAACTGTTTCTGGTATTATACGGGCATACGCCCGGGTATTCATATATCCCGTATCTTTCCTGGTATGCTTCTTATATATTCCTGCTTCTGCTTCTTTTCGAACTGAGAGGTGTGCGTAAAGAAAGAAAGCACAGAAAGATCCTCTGGATCATCCCGGTGTTCTCCGCGGGTATGTGCATCTTCTATATGCAGTACGGAGACTGGATCGGAAATATCATCACAGCGGTCTTCATGAGCCTTCTGATGTGGAATGCTCTGGACATGCTTTTGCTGCTGAAGGATGCACGGAAAGCGGCAATCTTTGCGGTGGTGCTTCTGTTCTGTATCGTGGAATATGCCGCCTGGACGGCTACCTGCTTCGGAGATTATGAAACTTTGGCACACCCGTACTTCTGGTTGGATACTTTGCTGTCAGTCGTATTTCTTCTGTTCCCGGCAGCACTCGGAAAGGCGGTGGGCAGATGAATTATATTGAAAACATCTTTGTCTGCCTTGCAGCGCCTCTGCTGATCGCGCTGATCTGTACGAGGGGAAAGGGAAAACGCATGATGCTTTTCCTGCTCTCCGGCATGGCGACCTGTCTTCTGTCCTCCTATATCAGTACGTTT
>CADBQK010000456.1 GCA_902796775.1 uncultured Lachnospiraceae bacterium | reverse complement strand
TTCAAAAGCTGACTGTTCATACCATCCGGCCTCCATTCCCCTGCAGTATATGATGGCAGGCAGCCATATGATCCGGTGTGATCATTCTTTCCCCGGGACGTACTCTGCAGGCATCATCCGCATAAGGACACCGGTCCAGAAAAGCACAGGCCGGATTCTCCGAAAACAGCTGCGGCGGAGCTCCCGGTATAGTAGCAAGATACTCTGTATCCGCCCCTGCTTTGGGAATGCTGTCGATCAAAGCCTTGCTGTAGGGATGCGCGGCGCTCCGGAAGATCTCCCTTGTCCCGGATGTCTCAACAACTCTTCCTGCATACATCACGGATACCCGGTCGCAGATTTCCGCAACGATACCGAAATTATGTGTAATCAGCAGAATCGCCATATTCATTTCCCGTGAAAGCTTCTGCAAAAGCTCCAGGACCTGTGCCTGGATGGTTACATCCAGTGCAGTTGTCGGCTCATCTGCTATCAGAAGGGATGGATTGCAGGCAATCGCAATCGCGATCATCACTCGCTGCTGCAATCCTCCGGAAAGCTCGTAAGGATATTGGGAAAAACGCCTGGCTGCCGGAAAAATACCCACCTTTTCCAGAAGATCCAGCGTTTTTGCTTTCGCCTGGGATTTAGAGCACTTTTCATGCTGCAGATAGCTCTCACAGATCTGGTCGCCTACTGTCATCAGCGGGTTCAGAGAAGTCATCGGATCCTGAAAAATCATGGAAATACGATTCCCGCGGATTGCCTGCATCTGACGTTTGGATATCTTCAGAAGATCCTGCCCTTCAAAGAAGATCTGGCCGGACATACGGCTTCGCTGCTCATTGTGAAGGCGCATGATCGATTTGGAGGTCATACTTTTACCGCAGCCGCTCTCACCGACAAGACCATGGATCTCTCCCGGACGGATATTTAGATTAACGCCGCTGAGCGCATACACGATCCCCCTCACAGACATCAGGTCTACCTTCAGATCCCGGACTGATAAAAGATACTGTTCATCCATCAGGCAGCCTCCTTCCCGGCACGTTTTTCCACCTTCTCAAAAGAAGGCAGCTGTCTCTGGACCGGCTCAAAATACTGGTGGATACCGTCGCTGAAAATATTCAGGGCAACCACAGTAAGGATAATGGCAATGCCAGGTGCCAGTGCCAGCAGAGGATTCTGGAGCAGGAAATTCCTTCCCTCATCCAGCATAGCGCCCCAGTCCGCTGTAGGCGGCTGAACTCCAAGGCCCAGGAAGGACAGAGCAGCGAGGTCAAGGATCGCATAAGCCAGATCCAGCGTGATCTGCACTGTTATTGTAGAAATGCAGTTGGGCAGGATATGAAGAAACATGATACGCGCATCCGAATAGCCGATCGAAACAGCTGCCTCCACATAGGTCTTGTTTTTCTCAACCAGTGTTAACGAGCGCACCAGTCTGGTCAGCATGGGAACATAGACGATCCCCAGCGCGATTACCGCATTCACGATGCTCCTGCCGAACCCTGCGACAAAGACAAAAGCCAGCAGCAGGGAGGGAAAAGAAAGAATCAGGTCGCAGGCACGGCCGATGACAGTATCAAGCGGTCCACGGTAATAGCCGGATACCAGCCCCAGAGGGACGCCGACGATAATAGAAAACACCACCACGCCAACTGCGCTGAGCAGAGTTGTGCGTCCCCCGTAAAACAGGCGGGTCAGCAGATCCCTGCCTACCTTGTCAGCGCCAAGCAAATGTGCTGACGAGGGCAGTGCCAGCGAATCCGCCAGATTCTGCTGTGTTGGCGAATAAGGCGAGATCAGCGGTGCAAAAATACAGACAAACAAAACAGCCAGCAGAATCGTCACAGATACGATTACCGGGACAGTAAACAGGATGCCCTCCTGCCTTTTTTTCATCCGCAGCAGCGGCCTGTGACGAAACACTCCGCCTTTTTTCAACATGATGTCAGTTCTCCTATGTATTGAAAGCTTTCAGCACCCCAAGCAGAAAGGGTGCTGTATAACGGAAATGATCAGCTACTCCAGACGAATACGCGGATCGATCAGGGCGTACACGATATCCACCAGCAGATTGATCGTAACGAAAAGGGTTACCATCAACAAGGTAATACTCTGTACGACCGGATAATCAGATGATTTGATGCTGGAGATCAGAATATCTCCGATCCCGCCCAGGGCGAATACATTTTCCACCAGCACAGCCCCGACGATCATGGAACCAATCTGGATACTTGCTACGGTAATAACCGGTATAATGGCATTCTTCAGACAGTGCCTGAGCACGATCCGGTGATAGGGAATACCCTTCGCGATCGCAGTCGTTGTGTAGTTTGAATTCAGCTGTTCGATCATG
>CADBQK010000455.1 GCA_902796775.1 uncultured Lachnospiraceae bacterium | reverse complement strand
AGCAATCTTTCTTTTTTCATCTTCCATTCCCTCCGCTATAGATAAGATTACTCTTCTACTATAATCCTTCCTCAAAAACCATTCAATAATTTTCAGAAAATCTGCTCCGCTTCCTGCGCTTTTTCGGAGGCAATGGGAATGGCGGTATACCCTTGTCAGGTTTGCAGGATTACCTGACACATGACATCAGCAAACCAGATCACGTCCCCTTCCTGGAGACTGACGGCTTCCTGCGGCTGAAGCAGCGTTTCTGTTTTCGTTCCATCCGGCTGCGTGCGCTCCCGCCTGCAGCCGTTTCTAGAGTTCATGTCTTCCAGAAACCAGCTTTCTCCGATTCTTTCCAGTTTTGCGTGCAGCCGGCTGACCGCCGGAGAAGCCAGCTGCAGGGTCGCGCCCGACTCTTTTTTTCCGACAAAATATATCGTCCCTGTCAGCGGAACGTCCCTCTCTTTCCCGCGGCCTTCCCTGATCCGCAGTACCCATGTTTTCTTTCCTCTGTTCAGAAGCATCTCCGGTGTAAGAACCATGGTCTCTGCACCCCCGGAGTTCCCAGGAAAGACCGTTTGCATGCTTTCTGCCGAACCCATGTTTTCTGTTACTGTTGTATACACGGCCGGCTGCTCCGCCGGTGCCCATTCGACAGGCGGCTCTCCGAGAACCAGGCCCGGCTGTTCGGATTCCGGATCATATACTTCCTTTTTCTTTCGTCTTTTTGAAAACCACGCACGTATTCTCTGTCTGACTGAACTGAATGCATGCTCCTCCTCTTCCGCATCGTCAAAGAAGGAATCCAGAACGGCAGCTCTCTCAATTTCCTCTTTTGTGACCGGCCGCTCTTCTCTTTCCGGCTGCTTTGTGTGCATTACTCCCCGGATTGCAGCCGGTGTCAATTCCCCGGACTCACAGCGCTGATAAAACTGATATCCCATAACAACGCCCGTTCGGTCGGCCTGGTCTAACTGTGCCAACAGTGCACTTCCCAAAAGCTTTGCCTGCTCTCTGAACTGCATCCCTTTTCCGGGATACCAGCAAAACTGTACCTCACAGCGTTCCGCATCCAGAAACAGATACGCCGGATCCAGCAGCAGACCGTCCGGGTCCAGAAGAAATTCCGACAGCCGCTCCATGACACTGGCCAGCGAACCCAAAATCTGCCTCAGGAGTTCCTGCGTGACCGGTTCTGTCTCCAAAAAGGTTCGCAGTGCATGCCGGGAAGAAATATCATAATAAAAACGAAGTCCGCCATCCAGGCTGACGGCCTTACATGGCACCAGGCCTCTGATCCGGTTCTCCGTCAGCATCCGCACTGCATACGCATCTTTTTCCGGAATATCTCCACCAGACAAAATCATCCACGTATGCTGCAGGTCCCGCCTGTATTCCGTTTTTATCTCCATACGCATCTCCTTTCACAGATTCTTTCACAGATTTCAAGACGTATTCCTTTGCGGCCGGCCGCCCGGAGTCAGAATCCGGAGTTTCCGAAATTCTGCAGCACACTCCCTATGATCCACTTTCCGCGGACAACTTTTGCCGGCCGGATCTTTCTCACCTTTTCCTTCACCGTCCATGAAAACACGTCTGAAAACACAGAAAAATCCTGACCGGACAATTCTGCCTCTGTTGCGTCCTGCGTACAGGTGACTTTGTTTTCCGGCTCGCTGCCCGGCATGGCCTGGTCCAGGATTCTCTGTTTCATCGTAGCTTCCGCGTATTTTCCGCCTGTTGCGTTACCGCTCCCCGATGTGCCTGCATATCCTGCACTGCCTGTTCCGCCCGACCCTTCCACATAGCGGTTTCCCGAAAGCGCTGTCTCACAGGCCGCCGCTTTATACCAGTTCCGGTTGTGCACAAAAAATGTCATTGTGATCAGCAATGCAAGCAGGATCACCGTCCAGGGAACGATGTAGGAGGCCTCCACGGTAATCACGGCACGTTTTATTTTCCTGTAAATGTTCATCCGTATAGTTGCCCTCCTGTGTGCAGCGGCTGCTATAGCATAATTTCTGCAAGTACATACCCTGCAAGCAGAAACGGCAGAAAGGGCAGTTCCCTGACCCGTTTTTTCCGCAGCCGGAGAACAGCCGCTGCGGCAGGAACCAAAAGCAATGCAAAGAACAATGCCAAAAACATCTGTTCCGGACCGCACCAGATTCCCGCCGCGCAAGCGGCCAGTCCGTCGCCAAATCCGATGGTTCCCGTTGCGGCAATGCTCAGCAGCAGCAATACCGCTCCCGGCAGCAGCGCCAACGGCCAGGGGCCCGTTTCCGCTTTTCCGGTACTTACCGCCATAATCTGCAGGATCACCCCTGCGGCCAGCACCAGCAGTGTGGGAAGCAGCACGATTTCTCTTTTTCTGATGTCCTGGATCATATTTGCGATCAGAAGACCGCCTGCAACCAGACTTCCCGGCATGTTCATGAAACCTTGCCCTCTTCTTTCTGTGCCGTTGCCAAACCTCATTCTTTCCCCGCATGCTGCTGACAGCGGCTGCAGATATGCAGATCCGACGTCTCGGATTTTTTGACCAGCCGCACTGTTCTGGTCAGTCCGCTGCAGTTTAAATCTGGAGGTCTTACCTCGAAATCATTAAAAACAAAGGACTCCTACACAAAACATAAATTGTTTCATGTAGGAGTCAACGTCTGTTAATATTCCAAATTAAAAAGCTTATATTTATTCCTTTAAAGGACAATACTCAGCCTTCCAAATCCTTCGTACAACCTATTTCCTTTTGTTCTTTCCCATTAGGACTCGTTTGTTTCCGAGATTTTAATGCAAGACCGCTTTACGCATCGTTTTTATACAACATCTTATTACTGCTTGTCACCTTAGATATTAATTGCACACATCACAATTCATATCGAATACTCCATCTATTCTTCATCCATCAACGGACAATTTGTGGCACAAACTGGGTAATTCCCTCCGCAGGTGTCACACACTTGTGGTACATGTTCCTCATCTGTCTTCTTTTCTCCAGATTCTTGTTGTTCCTCCAGTTCTTCCGGATGTTCCTCTTCATACGCTTTTATTCCTTGAACAATCTCTTCCTCTATAATTTTCAGCCTTTCTTCATCTTCCTGATTTCTATGGAAATACTCGACTAATTTGCTGATGCCAATCCCGGCTAATACACTTCCAAATTCCGTTACTGCCACCCAAGGATACATATCAGCTCTCCCCTTTGCCCTTTCTAAGGCTTTTATGTACCTGATCATTTTTTCCGGACCACCGAAAGTCTTTGCGGCTTTTGTAAGCTCTGCATAATTCCACATATACTACTTTTCCCCTGCTTTAATTTCCGACAATGTTTGTTCCAATAATTCTTCGTGACTTAACAAAAATTGATATTGCTTTATCTTCTCATTTATCGCCCCCAATTCTTTCTGAGTCTGGTTTATCAGTTCCTGTTTCCTTTTTTCTTCCTCCTTCCATTTCCTGATATTGGTCTGCAGATAACATTTCAGCTCCTTTGAAGTAACCCTGGCAGTTGTTTTTTTCTGATCCAGATAGCCTCGAAGCATACTGACAGCTACTCCACCTGCGATCGTAGCCAAGTTAACAACAGGCGGTGCTGTT
>CADBQK010000454.1 GCA_902796775.1 uncultured Lachnospiraceae bacterium | reverse complement strand
CTTGCATTACCCCGCTGACTCTGTTATAATCCGTACCATCCTGCGGATGTGGCGGAATGGCAGACGCATCAGACTCAAAATCTGACGGTGGTAACATCGTGTGGGTTCAAGTCCCACCATCCGCACGGTTTCAGACAGTCTCCTGTATGAGGCTGTCTTTTTGATTATCATACTCGATGTATATTGAAACATAAACTTGTGCATAAGATGAATATTATGTATAATCTGACCTAAATCAAGGAAAGGAAGAGGCCTATGAAACCCTACACAGAAATGACATATGACGAACTTCAGGAGGAACTGAAGAACATGGACCAGGAATACAAAAAGTTCCAGGCCATGGATCTGAACCTGAACATGTCCAGAGGAAAGCCCTGCAGAGAGCAGCTGGATCTGTCCATGGGCCTGATGGATGCCCTGAACTCAGAAGCAGACCTGTCCTGTGCCGACGGAACGGACTGCCGTAATTATGGTGTGCTTGACGGGATCGCCGAAGTCAAGGAACTGATGGGCGATATGATGCAGAATAATCCGGATAACCTGATCATCTACGGAAACTCGTCCCTGAACATCATGTACGATACCGTTTCCAGAGCCATGACACACGGGATCATGGGGAATACCCCCTGGTGCAAGCTGGATAAAGTCAAGTTCCTCTGCCCTGTTCCGGGCTATGACCGTCATTTCGGGATCACGGAGTATTTCGGGATCGAGATGATCCCGGTTCCCATGTCTCCGACCGGCCCGGACATGGATCTGGTGGAAAAGCTGGTTTCTGAGGATGAAGCGATCAAAGGCATCTGGTGCGTGCCAAAGTACTCCAACCCTCAGGGATACTCCTACTCCAATGAAACGGTAAGGCGGTTTGCCCGTCTGAAACCTGCGGCAACGGATTTCCGGATCTTCTGGGACAACGCCTATACCATTCATCATCTCTATGATGACAAGCAGGATTACATCATCGAGATCCTGGCCGAATGCAAACGAGCCGGCAACCCGGACCTTGTATACAAGTTCGCGTCCACTTCCAAGATCACGTTCCCCGGAAGCGGCATCAGCGCACTTGCCACATCGCTGAACAACCTGGAAGATATCCGCAAACAGCTGGTGCATCAGACCATCGGGCATGACAAAGTAAACCAGCTCCGCCATGTCCGCTTCTTCGGAGACATCAGCCATATGATGCAGCATATGCGCAAGCATGCGGATATACTCCGTCCCAAGTTTGAAGCGGTCGAGGACATCTTTGAAGAGAACCTCGGAGGCCTCGGCATTGCCGAATGGACCAAGCCGCACGGAGGGTATTTCATCAGTTTTGACGGCATGCCAGGAACCGCGAAACGCATCGTGGACAAGGCACGCAAAGCCGGTGTCATCCTTACAAATGCCGGAGCTACCTGGCCTTATGGCAAGGACCCGATGGATTCCAATATCCGGATCGCGCCAAGCTATCCGCCCATTGAGGATCTGAAGCTGGCCGCGAAGCTGTTCACCATCTGCGTACGCTACGTCAGTATCAAGCGGCTTATGGAGAATATGGATCTGGAAGCAAGTTTACAGTAACACGTATTTCGTTACTGCAGCCGAAAAGCAGAGACCGGCCCCGTATACTCACGCTGAAAACGCCTTCGCTTATTGTTTTCACGCGTGAGTATACGGGGCCGGTCTCTGCTTTTCGGCTGCTTTTATACTTATACTGAAATCGTCTTCGCTGATTGTTTTCAGCGCGAGTATACGGGGCCGGTCTTTTCTTTTCGGATGCAGTAACTATTCTAATCGGCTGCCGTAACCGGGGTGACGCACACCAGCATACAACATGCCGTAAGAATCACGATCCACTTCTTCATAACACAAAACACTTTCTTTCTAATATTCAATCCAGGAAGTAGATCCGTCGGACCATTCAATATAGTGCATTCCATGGGACCCATCATCACAGCTGGGATAATACTCTTCATATACGATATACCGTTCACTGGAAACCGGCGCCGGCTCTTCATAGGCTGTATCGTAGCTGTAATCATAACCGGCATCATAGTCTGAGTCATAACCCGTGTCTGTATAGCCGGTATCCTGTGCAGGTGCCGGAGCCGGAGTTAAAGCCGCAGCCACTGCTTTCTCTGCATCCAGAGTGGAAACTGGTTCCTGAACGTCCCCGGCAGTATAGCTTATATAGGCAATATCTCCATCCAGATTCAACTGTGTTGTTGCCATTGTATCAGCCGGGAATACATACAACTCATACAGTTTTTCCTGTCCCTTCTCACGGAAGGTAACTACAAACTGAGGTTCCAGCGAAAACTCCTTCAGGCACTGCGCAACAGGATCTTTTGCAGCGTCTTCTGTTTGTGCTTTTTCCTCTTTTGCAGACGGAATATAAAGAGTACGGGTTTCACCTGCAGCAAACAGGTCATCCTTTGTCAGCAGGTTTCCGTCGTATCCTTCCCCCAGAAGCATCACAAGCAGCTCTTCATCTGCTCCTCCATCGGCAGAAAGGCCCTTGGATACCCGGTAAGCTGAAATCGCTTCCTGCGTTTTGGGGCCGGCACTGCCATCTGCAACGTCATCCAGGAATCCTTCTTTGATCAGTACTTCCTGCATCTGATACACTGTATTTCCGGCCATGGGATCCGGGTTGTACGGATTCACAGCAAAGAACTCAATATCCTTTCCTGTGTTGTTGGTGATCATCACCTGTTTTG
>CADBQK010000453.1 GCA_902796775.1 uncultured Lachnospiraceae bacterium | reverse complement strand
TTCTTCCAGCTGCTTTTCACAGCTCTTTATTTCTGCCTGCAGCTGGCCGATGCCCTTATTTGGCAGCGTGAACTCCGCTGCAGGAATAGAATCCGGGAGTGTCCCCAGAACTGCAATGGTATCCATTTTATCGACCGGTGCAAGGCGGATCAGCTGGACATTTTCGTCTGCAAGTGCTGCCTCCAGCTCCTTTTTACCGATTCGGTAAAAATGGAAATCAAAACCCTGGGATTTCAGATCCCGAAGCTCCTGCGGGGAGAAGTCTCCCCAGGGGAGAAGGCGTTCTGCTTCTGCAGCAGCAGCGCTTTTTTTCTGGATCAGACCGGTCTTTCTCTCCATCGTGTCCAGCACATGCCGGTACATATTTTCGAAGGAAGCATCCGGCAGGATGCTTGCGGCAGGCTGGTTTTTCGGGACATATTCCTTCAGAGCCATAGCGGTTTTGGAAAGTGTGGTAAAGCGTTCGGTCGCAGCCCGGTCCGCGCTTTTCTTTTCCGCCAGGTGTACGATGCCGAAGTCACGCAGGGCGGACAGCATCTTCCGCTTTCCGGAGGCGGAAGATACGATGTAGATTTTTTTCATTTTTTCTATCATGATCTAAGCCTCCGCTAATTTCTTCTTTGCGATCTTCCCCCGCACAACAGCTGCTGTCTGCTGGTCGCCCAGATACACGTCGATCACCCGGATGTTCTCTTTGGCCTCCGGTATTTTCACCTTTTCAAACAGATTTACACGCTGGGAAGTGGAGCGAAGCTCCTTTTCCAGCAGCTGTACCTGCGTGCGAAGCGTTTTTACCAGAGCATCCAGGCGGGCGATCTCCTGCAGCTTGATGATGGCGGTATCGACCCACAAAGGATAGTCTTCCACATCGTAGGAGATTTCCTTAAAAGTCAGCTCTTTGAAAGCGGGAATGGAAACTCCGGCGATGTTTTCATTTGTGCAGATGACCTTGTCCGGCTGCACCAGGTGATCGAGCTTGAGATTCTCAGGGAAGAGGCTGTTCTCTGCAAAGACCGCGACCCAGTCATCCAGATCTCCGATCATATGCACACGCGCCGCTTCCGTCTGTTCCAGCTCGGCTGTTACCTTCATGATCACTGTCTGCAGCTGCTGTTTCTTGAGCTGCAGGGTGGGAAGGTAGCGCTGGTACTGCTTAAGACGGTCTTTCTGCGTCTTCAATTCATTTTTTGTAAGTTTGATCTTAGCCATATCACTACTCCTTTACTGCAGAGTGGACTCTCAGGAACTGTATCATCCATATTTTATTATAGATGGTGAAGCAGATTCCTGAAGGAGCAGTTTTATTCTTCAGAGGCCAGTTCCCTGGGCCATCTCTCCTTGATGAGACTGGTTTTTAAGCCTGTCTCATTCGGCTCGAAGCACTCGGCAAGGATCTCCCATCCAAGGTCAAGTGCCTCTTCCAGAGGGATGTTGACGCTCAGGTCCATCAGCTTGGTTTCGAAGAGTTCTCCGTATTTCAGGAGTTTATCGTCCCATTCCGACATCAGAAAGCCCATGGATTTCTTTTCCAGACTCTCTTTGTAGGCGGCGTAGAGCTTGATCATACCATCCATCAGTGCCCGGTGGTCATCCCTGGTCGCGTCATTGACATTCTGCTTCAGACGGGAAAGGGAACCAAACGGCTCGATATGTCCGCCCTTCAGATAATACTGGCCTTCTGTGATGTAGCCCGTATTATCGGGTACGGGATGCGTGACATCATCGCCGGGCATGGTCGTAACGCCCAGGATTGTGATGGAGCCGGCGCCCTCAAAGTCGACAGCTTTTTCGTATCGGGAAGCCAGACAGCTGTAAAGATCGCCCGGGTACCCACGGTTAGAAGGAACCTGTTCCATGGTGATGGCCATTTCCTTCTGGGCATCGGCGAAGTTCGTCATATCTGTCAGGAGGACCAGTACCTTCTTGCCGCCCAGGGCGAACTGTTCAGCCACGGCCAGGGACAGATCCGGTACGAGTGTGCACTCAACGGTCGGATCCGATGCTGTGTGGATGAACATAACCGTATGGCTCATAGCGCCGCCCTTTTCCAGGGTGTCACGGAAAGCAAGATAGTCGTCGTATTTCAGTCCCATGCCGCCCAGGACGATGACATCGACCTCGGCCTGCAGGGCGATCCTGGCGAGCAGCTGGTTGTAAGGCTCTCCTGATACGGAGAAGATCGGGAGCTTCTGGCTCTCTACCAGTGTATTGAATACATCGATCATCGGAATACCGGTACGGATCATATTCTTGGGAAGGACACGCCGTGCGGGGTTGACAGACGGCCCGCCGATCGGGATCATGTTTTCTGTCAGGGCAGGACCCCTGTCCCTGGGTACGCCTGCACCGTCAAATATACGGCCGAGCAGGTGATCCGAGAAGGAAACCATCATCGGTTTCCCGAGGAAGCGAACGGGATCCGTGGTGCTGACACCCTGTCCTCCGGAAAACACCTGCAGAGAGACCAGATCACCGTCCAGTTTGATAATACTGGCATAGCTGTCACCGACAAGAGCCAGGTCGCCATAGCGGACGCCTTCAGCCCTGACGGTCACAACATTGCCGACAATTGACTCTATTTTTGTGTATACTTTCTGCATAAAGCCCTCCTGTTCTTATTCACAGGCCTTGGCCATGTAATAGTCCGTAACCTTCTTTTTCTGTGCCTGGTATTCAGGTGTTTCAAATACCGTACCATGCCAGTCAAGAAGCTCCTGCCGCAGCTGGTTGAAGAAGCCGCGGATATCCTTTTTATCTGCAAGACTGTATGTCTTCATCAGAATATCGTAGATCACATCAAATTCCTCCTGCTGCCGTTCGGGCACGCAGACTGCATCGATCGGATCAAAGGAATTCTGCTGCAGATAGACTGCGTCGAGCAGCTCTCCCTTCTGGTAGATGATATAGTCTTCGTCAGAGGTTCCTTCCTCACCGACGACCTTCATCATCTGGTTGATCTCATTGCTGTGTATGAGGATCGCCCTGGCCTCTTCCACACGCTCCTTATCGACAACGCCTTCATACTTGGACCAGGAATCCATCGGGTGGATAGCCGGGTACTTACGTGCATCGGAACGCTCCCTGGAAAGACCGTGGAAGGCACCGACGACCTTCAGAGTTGCCTGCGTAACAGGCTCTTCAAAGTTGCCGCCGGCCGGGGAGACAGTACCGCCGATGGTAATCGAGGCAGTCCTGCCGTCTTTGAGGCGGACTTTTCCGGCACGTTCGTAAAAGCTGGCAATCGTGGACTCCAGATAAGCGGGGAATGCTTCCTCGCCTGGAATCTCTTCCAGACGGCCGCTCATCTCACGCATAGCCTGTGCCCAGCGGCTGGTGGAGTCTGCCAGAAGCAGAACATCCAGTCCCATCTGCCGGTAATACTCTGCCAGGGTGACTGCTGTGTAGCAGGAAGCCTCTCTGGCCGCGACAGGCATGGAGGAAGTGTTGCAGATAATGATCGTACGCTCCATCAGAGAGCGCCCGGTACGCGGATCCTCCAGCTCCGGGAACTCTTTGAGAATCTCTACGACCTCGCCGGCACGCTCGCCGCATGCTGCTACGATAACGACATCGGCATCTGCGTTTTTCGCCTCCAGATGCTGGAGGACCGTCTTGCCAGCACCGAAGGGACCGGGTACACAGAAGGTACCGCCCTTTGCGACAGGCAGGAAGGCATCGATACAGCGGATCTTGGTGACCAGCGGCTCCGTCGGACGCAGACGCTCATCATAGCATTTGATCGGCTGTTTGATTGGCTGGTTAAAGACCATGGACAGCTCCTGGGTTTCGCCCTTGCTGTTTTCGATTACGGCGATCGTGGAACGGACATTGTAAGTACCTGCTTCTTTGATCTCCTTTACTGTCCAGTCATCACCCTTTGTCCGGAAGGGGACCATGATCTGGTGTTTGAATAAACCCTCCGGGACAGTGCCGAGCGTATCGCCCGCTTCCACGTGATCCCCCACTTTGGCGACAGGGGTAAACTCCCAGTCGCGGTCCGGGATCGAATCGAGATAGACACCTCTCGGCAGGAAGAAGCCGCACTGCTCGGCCAGCTCCGGCAGAGGGTTCTGCAGACCATCGTAGATCTGTGTAAGCAGTCCGGGGCCGAGCTCTACGCACATCAGCAAATCAGTGAATTCCACGATATCGCCAACCTTGATGCCGCCGGACATTTCATAAATCTGCATGCTGGCAATTCCGTTGTTGATACGGATGACCTCGCTCTTTAAGCGCTTGCCATCATCAACCAGAATGTAACCAACCTCATTTTTGCGAACGGAACCATCAAAGCGGACTGTAGCCAGGTTGCCGTTCACACCAGTTACATAACCGGTTACTTTTTCCATAGAAATACTCCTCTTACTCTAAGTTTAGAACGCGCTGCTGCACCTGTGTAAAGAGATTGGTAAACTCCGCCTCTCCCTTGTCATGTGTAAAGCAGTTCCTGCGTTCAAGCAGTTTCAGCTTGATTGCGTATCCGAAAATGACGTAATCATCAAAAACATGCAGGCCTGTCAGGGTATCGAGATAGTCAAATTCATAATCGAGAAGGATCTTTTCCGCCTCCAGGGGGTTTTTGGCAGAAAGAGCGGCGGATACGACGGCCTGTGCGCCGGGATCCTTGTCATAGGAAGCGGGATAGGACTTGCCCAGCCGTGCGCTTCTCTGGTTATTCAGCTCTTTCATCAGGTTTGTGTAGAAAACCGACCACTCTTTGATGAGAGGCCCCTCGGTAGAGGAAAGTGTCAGATCTTTCAGAAGCTGATACTTTGATTCACTCATATTTCCCTGGCAGCAGGTGAGAAACGTTTCATAATCGATTGGCATCTCCCCGTCGGTTGTCAGTGTTGGCAGGCTTGCTGCCAGATAGTAATAGGAAGCCACGATGCACCTCCTTTTAGAAGCTCAGGTTTCTGAAATATGGCATCAGCATCTGCGTAATTTCTTCGTCTGAGCAGTCAAAATATCCGGATCCGTCTTTTGCAGCCAGCCTGAAACCCGCCTGTACGTTCTTTGTCGGGCGGATCGTAAGACCGCCGCGGATTTCCTCAGCAAGCTTTGCTTTCAGAGAGTCACTCACGTTTGCAACTTCCGCTGCGTAACCGGAAAGGTCTTCTCCCTGTACGGCAGCTTTGATCAATCCTGCCAGTACGTCTTCAGTAGTGGCGCTTTTAACGTCTGCGGAAAGGATCTTCTCGAACTCTTTCTGGATCTCATCTTTAAAGGCCAGCACAGCATCCCGTTTTGCCTGTTCAGCGCTCATAGCTGCACTTTCCTTTAGAATGGCGATCTCCCGTTCGGCGCTGTCCTTGGTGTTTTTTGCCTCAGTTCTGGCCTGGGAGATGATCGTGTCTGCCTTTTTCTGCGCATCTGCGAGAATCTCCTGTGCCTGGGCATTTGCCGCATCGATGCCCTCTTTACGGATCGAGGAAACCAGATCCTGAATCTGTAACTCCATTACCGTCCTCCTTTTTACGTGTAAAAAAACAGACTGTCTGCCCGGCGAAGCAGGGCGGGCAGAACTGTCCTTTTAAGGGTTCTCCGGCCGTGGGTATGAGCCCTCCTGCCGGGAGAAGTGCATTTTCAACTTAAAATGACAAACCAACATAAGTTTAGCATCAAATTGTTTTTTATTCAATACAATAACGAATTCATTATTAATTTTTATTTATGCAAATGTACCAAATTGAGAATATTTTGACAAAAAGAAGGGCAAGCTTTGGTGCCTGGTCTAATTGTCTGATAATTCACAAACAAAAAAGAAGTCCATCAAAGGGGCGCTGGAAAGGGGAAAGAAAGGGAGGTGAAAATAAAAAGGATACGGACAGGAAACAAAGTTCCTGCCCGTAGTATAGGGGTACATATGAATGGGTAAAAGTCTGAATCATGGACATCAAAATGATGTAAAGGTCGGGAATTGTTTAACCAGTTCCCTGATACACTCTTATCATACACCCATATAGCTCACTGGGCAACCATTTTTTGATAAATTTTTATTTTATTTTTGCCCGGCACTTCAAGTTGTGGAATGCTTTGTATACCCGGGGCAGATGCTGATTCGGTACAGCATTGCGAAAAGTGCCCGGAAATGATACAGTGTGATAGTCAGGGTGCTGTTAAAACCGTTTTGGCAGAGGCAGGGCATTCTGGCATTTGCATAATAGGATATGCTTGACAGGAAAACTGAGCCGGGAATCTTTCCGGCTGCTTTATCAGATAGGAGACATCAGAGGAACGATCATGGCAGATAAAGTATTCTATAATGGAAGAGTATATACAATGGCAGGGGGGAGCCCTTCTCTGGTAAGTGCGGTTGCCGTAAGGGGGCATCTGATTGAAGCTGCAGGGAGCGATGAAGAGATGCTGGCTCTGGCGGGAAAGGACTGCGAGAAGATCGATCTGCAGGGGGGCTGTATGCTGCCCGGGTTTAACGACTCGCATTGTCACGTGCTTCTGACTGGTCTGGAGAAAGAAAGAATCAATCTGCATGGCGCCCGTTCGCTGGCTGAGTGCATTCGTCTTTGCCGGGAATATGTGGAAGATCATCATGTGCCTGAAGGGGAGTGGATCTGCGGCTACGGGTTCGATCATAACATCTTTGAAGATGAAAAAAGAGTGCCGGATAAGCGTGATCTGGATAAGATATCCAGGAAACATCCCATTTTACTGGACCGGATCTGCGGGCATATTGCCGGAGTCAATGATCTGGCCCTGCAGGCAGCTGGCTATGATGATCAGACTGCAGTCGTGGGAGGGGTACTGGATAAGGACACAGAAGGCCATCTCACAGGAGTGATTCGTGAGGCAGCGCTGGATCTCCTGAAACAGAGGATGCCTAAAATGGATGCAGAGAGTGTCAGAAGAAATCTGCTCCATGTATATAAGGAAGCTTCTTCTTATGGTGTGACATCCATGCAGACCGATGATCTGGAGGGAGCGTCGCTGGAAGTCGTCATGGAAGTTTATCAGAGTCTGGCGGCAGAAGGACTTGCCACTGTTCGGATTTTTGAGGAAGTGCAGGCCGCCAGGCCCCCGATCCTTCTCGAATTCCTAAAGAAGGGATATCGTACCGGAGACGGGGACCGTTTTTTTAAGATCGGCAATATCAAACTGCTGACGGATGGATCTCTGGGAGCTCGAACGGCTTATCTGAGAGAGCCATACTGTGATGATCCGGAAAACCGGGGTGTTGCTGTCTATACACAGGAGGATCTGAATGAAGTGGTGATGATGGCGCATAAAGCGGGTATGCAGGTGGCCTGTCATGCCATTGGGGACGGTGCCATTGCCCAGTGTATTGAGGCTCTGGGAGAAGCCTACCGGTCTGACCATGTGGATCTTCGCAACCGTATCGTCCACTGCCAGTTTGTGGATGACCAGATGCTGGATGATATGGCGCGCTGCCATATCTGCGCGGATACGCAGCCTCCCTTTGTACCCAGCGATTATCCTCTTACAGCTTCCCGTCTCGGAAACCGGGATCAGGGCGGCTATGCATGGAAAAGCATGCTTCAGAAAGGGATCCGTATCGGAGGAGGATCCGACAGTCCGGTGGAAACTTTTAATCCAATCTGGGGCATTCATTGCGCGGTCAACCGTACCGGCGAGGACGGGATGCCCGCCGGAGGCTGGCATCCGGATGAGAAGCTGAGTGTGGAAGAAGCTGTTTCTATCTATACAGCCGGGGGCGCCTATCTTTCATTTGAAGAGGATATCAAAGGAACGATCGAACCCGGAAAGCTGGCAGATATGGCTGTATTGGACCGGGATATTTTCGAAATTCCTCCGGAAGAAATCCTCAGCCTGAAAAATGTCATGACGGTAATGGACGGTAAAATAGTCTTCAAACGTTGACATTCCATGCTGTTTAACGTACAATGACGTCAATGCAATACTTTACCATAGTGAAGGGAGAGGATGGATCTTTTGGCTAAATATATAGGTAAACGCTTTCTGCAGATGATCCTGATTCTGCTTGCTGCATCCGTTCTGATTTTCTGCATGGTCCGGATCACTCCATCGGATCCGATCGCATCCATGACAAAAGGGAAGAAGATTAGTGATGAGACCAGACTCGCGATTACCCAGCAGTATCATCTGGACAAATCGCTGCCGGAGCAGTATGTGATCTGGATTACCGGGGCTGTCCACGGAGATTTCGGCAATAGCTTTGACTACAAACGGCCGGTAAGCACCTTGATTGGTGAACGTCTTCCGACTACTTTGCAGATCGTGCTGATGAGCGCAGTTCTGGCTCTTCTGATTGCGATTCCCGTCGGCATTATCTGTGCCGTTAAGATGAACACCTGGCTGGACAGGACATTGTCGATACTTACCCTTGTTTTTGTGGCTTCACCGGTCTTTTTAACAGCAATCATCCTGATGATCGTGTTTGCGTTAAAGCTGAAGATGTTTCCAACATTCGGAGCCGGGAAAACCTTTACGGAAAACCTGTATTACCTGTTTCTGCCATCCCTGGCACTCAGTATGAACATGGTAGCCCTGATAGCGAGGATCACCCGCAGCAACATGATCGAACAGCTGAATTCAAACTACACAACGACTGCGATCGCGAAGGGTATTCCCTATCACCGGATCGTGCTCAGGCACTGTCT
>CADBQK010000452.1 GCA_902796775.1 uncultured Lachnospiraceae bacterium | reverse complement strand
TGGAGACAGGGGGGATCGAACCCCCGACCTTCAGATTGCGAACCTGACGCTCTCCCAGCTGAGCCATGCCCCCATACACAGAGGTAGTATACTATAAATCTCTGTGTGAATCAATATACTCTTAGTTGTTTCCATCTATTTTTATCATTTCGCTGTAAACTTCATGCCGGACTTGACTCCGCCGGCCCGGGAAAACATTTTCCGGTAAGATGCTGTTTTCCCCTTAGGCACCCGGATCTTTGCTTTTTTATAAATTCCCTTGATGGCCTTTGTACTGACTATATTCAGCTTATCCGAATTGATGGTCATCTGTTTCAGATTCCGGCAGCCATAAAAAGCTCTGGAGCCAATCTGCGTTACATTCTTTCCAATTGTCACTTTGCGGAGGTATTTCCGGTTTTTAAATGCATTCTTTTTGATTGCCGTTACTTTATAGCTGCGTCCGTCTATCGTCACACTTGATTTAATAGAAGCGGTCTGAAGATATTTGTATGAGTCCTCCACCCATGCAGTTTTCTTATTATAATCGGTAATCTGATAGAGGATACCCTTCTCCGAATGTTCTTCTCGGGAATCCCGGGTGTAGGAGATATTGTTTTTTTCAAGCATCTTCAGTACTTCGTTTGTTGTAACAGCATAATAGTTTTCGGTGCCGTCCAGATTCATTCCGACAGCTTTGATGACGCCGACTACAAATCCATACTGATCGAGCAGTGCTCCTCCGGAATCACCGGAGACGATCCTGGCTGTGTTTTCCAGATAATAGTATCCCGGATTATCCAGAAAACTGACAAGTCTGGTTACCTTGCCTTTGGTGATCACAGCTTTTTCTACGATCCCTGTGTCATACTTTGCTTCGGTCCCGGGGTATCCTACGGCATAACACTTCTCCTGTCTGTTCATCTCCGTACTTTTCCGAAGCTTAAGAGCGTCCTTGGAAGAAGACAGGTTATCCGAGAGGTGAAGCATGGCAAGATCCAGCTTTTCATTCGAACAGCTTACGGTAGTATCTATCCAGGTATTTCCATAAACAATCCCTATCTTCACGTTTTCCTTTACCTTTGACGTGCTGATATGATAGATCCTGGCAACCTCGGATATCTCTTCACTGGACATCTGCGTCACATGGCAGCAGGTTGCGGCTGTGTTTTTGTTGATCAGAAAACAAGAGCCGGTCTGCAATGTGTATCTGGTCCCATCCTCATCCTGATAGCAGACAACTACCTGCATGACAGAAGACTTGCTTCCTTTTACCGATTTCGGAATACTATCTGCATACGTTTGTGCAGGAAACATCCCAGCCATACAGATGGCAATGAGCAGAAATGCCAGCCATTTTCTGAAATAGAATATACTATTCTTCCTCTTCGTGTGTTTTCCGTTCATATATTTCCTCTGTTACTATCTCTCATCCTGATTGCTAATCCGGCAGAATCATCCGCTTCAGCTCAGGGGACAAACTCTCCCGAATCTCAAGAATACTTTTCCCGGTCTCCCTGGCTGCCTTTGCAATATCTTCATATTCCGGTTTTTCCCGTACTACACCATATCCCCGGGACACTTTGCAGCGGATCGGCCCATATCCCGTCTGCCGTACTTCTACATGCCGCTGCAATGTATATCGCGAAGGTGTATACTCCCGGATGCCGAGTGTGGTCGTATGCCGGAAGATCAGCCGGATCATCTCCTCACGGTCCTCCTCCCTGCACATGACAGTGAGAAGTGTACCTGTTCTGGATTTTTTCATATGGATCGGAATTGTATAGACATCCAGTGCCCCGGCATCCATGAACACCTGCATCGCATGGGCGATATCTTCTGCTGTCATATCATCCAGATTGCAGGCAAACTCAATGGCTGCAGACCTTGCCGATTCTCCTTCTGCCAGGATCGCCCGTACAAGGTTCGCCTGCTCAAAATCCTTTGTCCCTGTACCGTATCCTGCTGCGCGCATCCGCATGACAGGCATCTCCCCGAAACTGTCTGCAAAAGTGCGGATCAGAGCTGCTCCGGTCGGGGTGCACAGCTCACTGCGGATGGAGGAACTGTAAGCCGGAATCCCTTCCAGCAGCAGAGCTGTAGCAGGGGCAGGCACCGGAAGGATCCCGTGAGCGCATCTCACCTGGCCGCTGCCGGTGTTAACCGGTGAAGCAACCACACGATCCGGCCGGATCTGTTCCATTAAACAGCAGAAAGCTGTCACATCCGCCACTGCATCCATTGCTCCGACCTCGTGGAAATGCACCATTCCTACATCTTTTCCATGTACCCGGCTCTCTGCCATGGCAATCGCCCGATAAACCTCTTTTGCTTTTTCCCGCACAGATCCTGAAAGAGCAAGATCGTCGATAATGCGGCATATATCCTCAAGAGATGCATGATGGTGATGGTGCTCGTGATGATGGATCTCATGTCCGTCATCATGATCGCCATGGTGATGATGATACTCATCATGGTCGTGATCATAGTGATGGTGGTGTTCATCGTGGTCATGGTGATGGTGTTGATGTTGATGGTCATCGTAATCCTGGTGATGGTGATGATCATCGTGATCCTGATCGTGATGATCATGCCCTTCTTCATGCCCGTCTACCAGTACATCCAGATGAAGACCCGTAATTCCGCATTTCTCATCGCGCCGCAATCTGTAGACCACCTGCGGGATGCCGGCATTATTCAGCGTGTCCAGCACGCTCTGCCTTTGCTCATCATCCAGAAGATCCAACAATGCTGCGCAGAGCATATCACCAGCTGCACCCATCCCCAGATCCAGATACAAAATCTTCATGCGTTATCTCCCCTGACACCTGCCATTTCAAATAGTATGCTGAGTGTAACTTGTATTTTCTATCAGTTTCAGTATATCCCTGGATTCTGAAAAGATCATGAAACATGATTGATCAGACTTGCCTGATAGCCGGCTCCGAAACCATTGTCAATATTGACGACTGATACCCCGCTGGCACAGGAGTTCAGCATGGAAAGCAGTGCGCTGATCCCGCCAAAACTGGCACCATAACCTACACTGGTAGGAACAGCAATGACCGGGCACTGCGCGAGACCGCCGACTACACTGGCCAGAGCGCCCTCCATCCCGGCAACGGCAATCACGCAGCGTGCTGTCATGATCTCATCCATATGTGCCAGCAGCCTGTACAAGCCGGAGACACCGACATCATAGATCCTGACTACCTCATTCCCCAGCGCCTGGGCTGTGAGAGCTGCTTCCTCTGCCACCGGAAGATCACTGGTCCCCCCGCTAACAACAGCAATATTCCCGATTCCGTCCGGCTCAGGCATCCTGCCGTAAAGAGCAAGCTTTGCCTCTTTATAGTAAGTAACCGGATGTGTCCGGCTTATTTCATCTGCTTTTTCCCCGGAAAGCCGCGTGATCAGGACAGGGCGGTCCAGCCTGCCCTCTCCTTTCGTCAAAGCTGACAGAATCGCGCAGATCTGCCCGGCACTTTTCCCCGCTCCGTATATCACTTCTTTATTTGCCTGCAGAACTTCCCGGTGCTGGTCTGCTTTCGCAAATCCCAAATCTGTAAATGGGGATTTTTTAATCTGCAGAAGGGCTTCTTCCACACTGATTTCCCCGCCCTGCAGAGCTTCCAAAATCTTCCTGTAATCGCTCATAACTTTTTTTATCCATCTGATCCGCCTGATTGATAGGGTATTTTGCTGCCACTATTGTAACAGACTCAAAACGCCTCTTCAACCGGCTTTCCCGTTTCATCCGGACCTGATCTTATTATCGGCCGTATATGTAAAGAAAAAGAATGCCTTACGGCATTCTTTCTTTGCGAGCGCGAGACGGGACTCGAACCCGCGGCCTCGACCTTGGCAAGGTCGCGCTCCACCAACTGAGCCACTCGCGCATATATGAATTGCATCTTTTTACATGATGCAGAGCAGGTGATGGGAATCGAACCCACGTATTCAGCTTGGAAGGCTGATATTCTACCATTGAACTACACCTGCAAAAAGGTGTGCCCAGAACCGGAATCGAACCAGTGACACGCGGATTTTCAGTCCGCTGCTCTACCAACTGAGCTATCTGGGCACATTGCTTTTGCTGCTCCCGCAACAGAGTACAGTCTACCTTATCTGAGAAGGTTTGTCAACTGTTTTTTCACTTTTTTATATCTTTGTGAAAAGAAATCTACTGACAAACCTTACTTCAGCTCTATTTCAGCTGCTCCTTCTTCAGTCTTCGCATCACAGTCCCCAGCATAGTAATGAAGCAGGCACTGCCGCCTACGAAGTTGGAAATGGGTTCTGCCATAAACACCCCTGCAGTGCCCAGCCCGCATACTGTCGGCAATAGCAGAGTCAGAGGGACAACCAGTACAACCTTGCGGAAAAGCGAGAAGAAAATCGCATGTTTTTTCATGTTCAGAGCCTTGAAGGTCGTCTGTCCGCTGATCTGAAGAGCCTGAAAAATAAAAGCAAAAAAATACAGATGAAGCGCAGAGATACCTGCTTCCAATACGGCAGGTTCATTGCTGAACAATCGTATAAAAGGCAGAGGATTCAACTCAACCAGCACCCATACCACGCCGGTATAGGATACCGTCATGGCTGTCAGGATCAGAATCGCCTTTCTGACAAGACGGGGGCGGCCGGCTCCATAATTAAAACTGATGATCGGAGAAGTCCCCTCTCCTGCAGCCAGTACAGGTGTGTCCATGATCTGCCGGACCGAGGAAACGACCGTCATGACTGCCACGTAGATATCCCCGCCGGTCCCTGAAAGCATGTGATTAGCCGTCACGCTGACCAGGCTGTTCGTAAACTGCATCACAAAAGGTGCTGTCCCCAATCCGATGATTTCCCTGGCAAGCACAAGGTTTTCTCTCATTTCCTGCAGCTTCGGCAGGACAAGACGCAGCTCTACCAGACTGCCCCTAAGGAATCGATAGACAAAAAAGGCTGCCAGTCCCTGAGAAAGGATCGTCGCAAGTGCTGCTCCCCTAACTCCCATCCCAAATACAAAAATAAAGACAGGATCCAGGATCAGATTCGACACAGCTCCGATCGTTACGGTCAGCATAGCCGTCCTTGCATAACCCTGCGCACTGATATAGGGATTCAGACCTGTTGAAAGCATGGAAAAAAGTGTCCCGAGCAGATAGATCCGGATATAGGCCATCGCATATGGCAAAGTTGCCGGAGATGCCCCGAACAGCTGCAGCATAGGCCTGGCCAGCAATTCCCCTGCTATAAAGATGACGCCGCTTGTAACCACCAGCAGAAAATAGGCGGTATTCATAACTATCTGGGCCTTCCTGCGGTTCCCTCTTCCCCTTTCGATCGAGCAAAGCGGTGCGCCGCCCAGACCGTAGAGATTTGTAAATGCAGTAATCAGAATAATTACGGGAAAACAGAGGCCAATTCCTGCCAGCGCAGCGTCTGACTCTCCGGGAATCCTTCCGATAAAGATCCTGTCCACAATACTGTACAGCAGGCTGACCATCTGGGCTACCAGCATAGGCAGTGAAGACTGCAGAATATTCCGTCCGACCTTTCCGTTTGAAAAATCGATCTGTTTCAT
>CADBQK010000451.1 GCA_902796775.1 uncultured Lachnospiraceae bacterium | reverse complement strand
TTAGACAGTCCTCTGCCATGTAAATACTGCGCTGGAAAGGACGAATGATTATGGAAACGGAAAATCCTGCAAAGAATCCCCTGGGCAGTGCACCGCTGCCGGGGCTGATCGCGAAATTTGCTATCCCGTCCATCATCGGAATGCTGGTCAATGCCGCCTATAATATCACTGATCAGATCTTCATCGGACGACTAGTTGGTATAAACGGAAATGCGGCTACCACGATCGTGTTCCCCATCATGCAGATCACACTGGCACTCTCCCAGCTATCTGCGATCGGAAGCGCCGCTAATTTCAATCTGAACCTGGGTGCCGGAGATGAGGAAGAGGCCAAAAAGTATGTAGGCACAGGCATCGCTCTGACAGCCTCCCTGGCCGCCCTCCTCTTTATTGTCATCTTTCTTTTCAAGTCTCCGATCCTGTATCTTTTCGGAGCCAGAGGTGAAGTCTATCAGCTGGCAATGCTTTATCTTGGCATCACTGTCATCGGTGTACCGCTGCAGGTATTTATCAATTTTGCCGGTGTTCTCATCCGTGCTGACCGCAGCCCCTCGTATTCGATGATCTGCCTGGTCTCCGGTGCTGCATGCAATATCGTCCTGGACGCACTGTTCATGATCGTTTTCCATTGGGGGATCATCGGAGCTGCCGCAGCCACAGTCCTTGGCCAGGTACTCTCCTGCTTCCTCGGCATCCGTTATTTCTTCCATTTCAGAACATTCCGGATCCAGCGGGACTCGATCCGCCTGCGTCCGTCCTATGTTGTGAACATAGCCCGTCTGGGAATAGCGAATTTCCTGAACCACATTATTATGGCAACAGTCAATATCGTGATGAACAACACACTGGCCTATTACGGAGAGCTGAGCATCTACGGGAGAGATATCCCGGTTGCAGTCTCCGGTATTGTCGCAAAAGTCAATTCCATCATGATCGCCATTGTCGTAGGAATCGCGCAGGGCTGCCAGCCGATCTGGAGTTTCAACATGGGTGCCCGTAACTATGACCGTGTCAAAGAGACCTTCAAAAAGGCAATCGCAGCAGGATTTGTATTCAGCATCTCCGGATTCCTGATGTTCCAGCTGTTTCCCCGGCAGATCGCAGGCATATTCGGCAGCGGAAACGAACTGTACTTCGTCTTTGCAAGCCAGTACCTGAAGATCTTTATGTTTTTTGTCTTCTTCCTCGGTATCCAGCCGATCACGATCAACTATTTCACCAGTATCGGCGATATGCACCGGGGTGTGTTCCTCTCCGTATCCCGGCAGGGACTCTTATTACTGCCGCTTATCCTGATTCTGCCGCGTCTGTTCGGGATCAACGGCGTGCTCTATGCCGGCCCCATCGCCGACCTGAGTGCCGCCATCCTCTCCTTCACCTTCGTCTGGCTCAACTTCCGCCAGCTCACACAACTCGAAGAACAAAAGAGCAGCTCCGGGACAGGCTGAAAACTGTTCTCCAAATAGGTAATTGCGAAACTCTGCCTGTTTAAAGTGCAGCCTGCATATCCCCGTGGCAGACACGCTCCCGCTCATAAAAACAACGTAGCGGTACATAAGTGTGCAGTCAGCTAAAGCTGCCTGCGCACTAAGTACCGACGTGTTTTTAATGGTCTGCCAGAAGATATGCAGGAACTGCACAAAAATGGAGTCAGAACGTGTAGTTTCGCAATAACCTATTTGCCCCCTGAAATACAACAAGGAACCAGTCAGTAACAACTGGTTCCTCTTAATATCACTTAAATTACCAATCGATAATTAAATATGAACTGGAATCTGCCCATCTGTCGGGCCGGAGCAGGTCTTTTCAGCCCTTATATAGCGTCGAAAACGCAGCGGCAGCTTTAGCTGCCGTGAGGCTTTCGGAAGCGTTAAGGGCTGGAAACCCTGCGACGGCGTCTCTCGGAAGCGTTAGGGGCCACACCCTGCGACGGCGTCTTACTCAAACCTGATCTTCCTGAAGTTCTTCTTCCCCTTCTTCAGGATGAACTCTTCTTTGTTAATCTCCTCCGGTGCATACTCTTTCTTCACATCCGTAATCTTTTCACCATTAACGGTTACTCCGCCCTGTTCGATTGCCCTGCGGCCTTCGGACCGGTTCTTAACAAGACCGGATGCAGCCAGGATGCCGATCAGATCAACTTTTCCATCTCTCAGATTATCCTCTGTCAGGACGGTTTCAGGCATGTCTGCAGCGGCACCTGAAGAGAACAATGCCCTTGCGCTTTCCTGAGCCTTTGCGGCTTCTTCTTCACCATGTACCAGCTTGGTAAGCTCAAATGCAAGGATCTCTTTTGCGGTATTGAGCTGGCTGCCCTCCCACTTATCCATCTCATCAATCTGCTCAAGCGGCAGGAAGGTCAGCATACGCAGGCACTTGAGTACATCTGCATCCGCCACATTCCTCCAGTACTGGTAAAACTCGAAAGGAGATGTCTTATTCGGATCAAGCCAGACAGCGCCGGATACTGTTTTGCCCATCTTCTTTCCTTCGGAATTCAGAAGAAGGGTAATCGTCATGGCGTAGGCATCCTTCCCAAGTTTCCTGCGGATCAGTTCCGTACCTGCCAGCATATTTGACCACTGGTCATCTCCGCCGAACTGCATATTGCAGCCGTATTTCTGGTACAGAGTATAGAAATCATACGCCTGCATGATCATGTAGTTGAACTCCAGGAAGGTAAGCCCCTTCTCCCATCTCTGCTTGTAGCACTCTGCAGCCAGCATACGGTTAACGGTAAAATTCGCACCGACCTCCCTCAGAAGGTCTACATAATTCAGGCTTCTGAGCCAGTCTGCATTGTTTACCATCAAAGCCTTCCCGTCTGAGAAATCGATAAAGCGGGAGATCTGCTTCTTGAAGCAGGCAATATTGTGATCGATGGTCTCAGTCGTCAGGACCTGGCGCAGATCGCTCTTTCCGGAAGGATCTCCAATCATACCGGTTCCGCCGCCCATCAGGGCTATTGGTTTGTTGCCTGCCATCTGCAGACGCTTCATCAGCACGAGAGTCATAAAGTGACCGACATGGAGACTGTCAGCAGTCGGATCAT
>CADBQK010000450.1 GCA_902796775.1 uncultured Lachnospiraceae bacterium | reverse complement strand
TATAATCTTAGCCATTTTTATGCAGAAAGTCAACCTGTTTCTGCATATAATAGTTTGATTTTTTATGCAGGTAATATTTCTTTCACCGTATGCGGAAAGAACTGACACCAGAGAAGATAAACGAAGTTTTGAAAAGCCTTGGTCTGATCTTTCAGTTTGCGGATTTAACCGTTTCCGACATGTCCAAGTCAGCCGACCTTGAATGGGATGATTATGAGGATGCTTTACAATCTGTCACTGCGGAACGCATGTAGTGCTCAAGCACAGCAACGCTGAAGGCAAATGAAGAAAAGATGGAAGCGTCCGGCAACCTCAATGGGAAAAGGCACTTCCTGTACGGGAAGCTCTTCTGCGCCGACTGCGGGAGCCTGATGCTGAGGCGTACCGTTACCGGCTACAAGGGCGTAAAGTACAAGGCCTGGAACTGCAAGGACCGGCAACAGGGCACGATGGGTAACGGTTGTAAAATGCGGATTGTGAAGGAGGAAGAGCTGCTGAAGGAGATCAGCCTGCAGCTCGGCTGGGAAGAGTTCGATAAGGAGCGGTTTCTGGCAGAGGTCGAGCGTGTGGATGTGGGAACGGAAGAAATCAGGATTACGCGGAAGGAGGCGGCATGATGTGTTGACCCCTCCGCATTCACTGCCCACCTGTCCGGTTTTCAAGGGAGATTGAAGGCTGGGCGGGTGGGCACTTTTTTTGTTTTCCTGCTTTCCTTCATTCACAGAAAATTCGGACTTTGGAAACGAAAGAAATCTTGCTATTACTGGCTTGTTGACGTATAATCTATTTGTGATTTTATGCCCTGAAATAGGGCGTGGGAAGGAGGAGTCCAAATTTGAATATCGATACTAACCAGGCTCTTCCTGAGTCGGACATCAATGAATGGAAGTGGTCTTGGCGAGACGAGTACATGAAATGGATGTCTGCTTTTGCCAGGACGAACGGCGGGACTCTTTATATTGGCGTGAATGATGATGGTTATGTGGTTGGCCTTAAGGACTGGCGCAAACTACAGGAGGATCTTCCAAACAAGTTCCGTGATAAACTCCACATATCGCCTACTGTAAGGCTTCACTTTGCAACAGAGCGCGGCGTAAATATAAGATATCCGGATGGTGTGCCAACTGAAATCGCTTCCAAGGATTTGAATCGATATGCCAGCGGAACGTTCACGGCTACAACGGAGCGGGATAAGAAGAAGCTGGCAAAATGGGAAGAAGAAACGCCGATTTGCCAGGATCCAGATGGAAGGTATTATTACTTGGAGATTGATGTCGAACATTATCCCGATCTTGTGACGTATGAAGGTGTTCAGTACACTCGTTCTGGGTCTACACTTCAAAGATTAGAGGGGCTTGACCTGCAGAGGACAATTCTTCAAATTGCCGGAAAGAAATGGGACTCCTTCGGAACCAGGGTGAAGGTTGATGATTTGGATGAGGCGGCGATAAAGCTCTTCAAAAGGAAAGCAGTCGAAAAAGGAAGGTTATCCGCTGAAGCTGCCGGAATGAATAATCGGCTGTTTATCAAGAATCTTGATCTGATCACGGAGGATGATGAACTGAAAAGAGCTGGAGCGATGATGTTTGGCGATCCGGAGAAAGTCGCCACAGGCGCATACATAAAGGTTGCTTACTTTGCACCTGTCGGAACTCGCGGAATGAACACTGCGAACGATATCATTTATCATGATGATGTTCATGGACCATTAGCTCTGCAAGCGGATCGTGTCATTGACCTGTTATACAGTAAATATTTAAAAGGGCTCGTCGACTATGCTGGTCTACAGAGAACTGAGACATATATGCTCACAAAGGATATTCTGCGAGAAGTGTTCTTGAACGCAATTATGCATAAGAACTATGAATCTGGAAATCCAATTCAAGTGAGAGTTTATGATGACCACATTTCGGTGATGAATGAAGGTTTGTGGCCTTTTGATGTTCTCCCCGTTGAGGATGCTTACAAACCTGAGCATGAATCGTATCAGTACAACCCGAAGATTGCCGAATTGTTCTATAAGACTGGCGAAGTAGAGACTTTTGGCACCGGCTTCGAAAAGATATCACTTGCCTGTGAAAGAATAAACGCTCCATTGCCGGAAATCAAAGCTTCAAACAGAAGTGTAAAGCTGGTTTGTAATGCGTGTGAGGAGTATATGCGACTCTGGCGGTATGGCCAACATGGTGAGGTGGGAGCTGACGGCATATGGAGAAAGCAAGAGGAGAAGACTAGCAGCAGGCAAGAAGCCTATATTCGCATGCAAGATGTGTTGAGCCGCGAACTGAAAGATAGTGAAAAGAAGAAAATGATTTCTCTTGTCACATACTTTGCGGAACATGATGAGATCAGCGCTGCCGATGCTGCGAAACTAATAGGCAAGAGTGTACCGACGGCCACCAGATACCTAGGCAGAATGATTGAATTGGGAACTATTGAGAAAATCGGAATGACTAATGGTGTCGTATATCGCCTTGCTGGACTTGGAAAATGAAGAGATAAGCCGAGTTTTGAAGAGATTTTGAAGAGATAGGGGTGCATCTCTTCAAATAGAAGTGCTTGATCAAAGCTTGTTCTGAAAAAGTAATCGCTGTGCAGCGGTAAGAACGAGATTCTGCCCACTTACTTCCTTTTCCAGAGGGAAGCCATTCTTCCCGGTTGAATACGGAGTGAGTGGGCCTTTCTTGTTTCTTCCTTACAAAAACCGCCTTACCCTCTTCCAATGTGCGGAATTCTGAGCTACCTTTTTGTCCTGAAAAACACGGCGCAGATAGCCGTAAGAGTGGAGGACAAGTACATGACAAGTCTTACAATTGAAAATATTGTCTATTTTGAGTTGCTGCGCAGAGGATATGATGTGGCCGTTGGCAAGGTGGGCAGCCAACCCGGACCGTCAATGACTTCTTTGACGGCCTCAGAGATCAGAATGTCCTGGAGGAGGGCGCCGGCTGCAGAGAGATTGGTGCGGCAAGTCAGGCAACCATAGTAAAACCGGAAAATGAGCATGGTTAAGGAGCAGTAGAATATGAAAATTACAGTTGCGGGAGTCGGATATGTGGGCCTGTCGCTGGCGACGCTGTTGGCACAGCACCACGAGGTGACGGCCATTACCACCCATGAGGCGAAGGCGGAGGCGCTGAACGCCTTCATCAGCCCCATTCAGGATG
>CADBQK010000449.1 GCA_902796775.1 uncultured Lachnospiraceae bacterium | reverse complement strand
CAGAGGTTCCAGCATCCCCTTTCTCAATTCCTCCGGCGAGGGCAGAAGGTAATCTTTGGTAAAGCTTTTTTTATACTCCTCTCCTATCATTTCCGAAAGAATCTCCATCGCCTCCTGCTTTTTTTTCTTTTCTTTCTCCTTATAAGAGGCTGGATTGGCTTCCTTGGCGATCAGATCATCCACAGACAGATCCGGCCCCAAATGGAAAATCCTTAAATTCGTGAGGTATTTCATATTCCACTCGTGGGCTTCCATATCCTCTTTGCTTACAGGCTCCCATTTATTATTAAACCTCACATGCCGCAGCATGGCTCCGCACATCCGTGTAAGATCAGGTTTCGCGATACCACCGCCATATTGTTTATCCGCGTTAAGCTTTTCACTGACAGCCTCAAATGCGATCCTATACTCCGGACATTGCAGTACAAGGTTTGCGGGATTTGCCCTTCTGTAGATTTCATAGGATTCTTCATTAAAGGTTTTATTCTTGGCATGCTCTGCTTTCTCAAGGACCACATCATAGGGTTCCGCCGTCCTTGGCGCGAGGTAGCCCTTTTTTTTCTCTGCGGACAGCTTTTCCGCATCCTTTACTCTGGGATAACACTTCTCGTATTTACTCAGACTGGTCGACTGGCTGCCTTCATACTCCTCCTTTTCTTCAAGCAAACCTTCCGCCAAGTCCGGAGGAAGAATCTTGAATTCGTTCTCAACTCTTATCCCGTCGTTTATCATATGCTTAAGCCGAAGCTCCTGGCTGAACGCATTTGAAAGATGCATACAGGCGTCGATCTTTTCTTTCAGCTCCGGATCAAATTCACACAATTCTTTGGCAAAGGGCTCATCTGCTACAAAATTATCAAACCGGATGGTATTGAAGATCGTGTAGAATGTCACCGGATCCTTTTTCAAAAACCAGGAGGCTCCCTTTTCTTTCAGTTCCTTCGGATCCGGCAGTTCTATCCTTTTAAACCTTTCAAAGGACTCCTTTATCATCAGTTTTTTCTCAAAGGACTTTGCCGGATCGGAACAGGCCTCTAACCATTTTTTGTTCCACTGCTCCTTTTTGAGTTCTTCCTTGTTGATGGGCTTTCCGTTCTTATCGCGCCTGATAAGATAGGTGGGGACAAGAAGAGAATCCCGCCTGCTATCTATGGTTTTGTTAAACGTCTTATTTTTATTGGCCAGCTTCTGAGCCTCAACATACTCAGGCCTTAGTCTTTCAGCGGACATGACTTGAAACATACGGGAAATCTTTACATCCTCTATGGTTGCATGTTCATTTCCCGATTCGCGAAGATCTCTTTCCAGGCTCTCCTTATCGTTGCAGCCCAGAGAATCCATCCACTTGGAATTTACATTAGAAGTAAACTTACTCAGGGTCTTTCTCTCCTTTTCAATCTCCTTTGTAAGATTCGCCTCTATTTTATTAAAATATCTTTCTGTATCTTTGGTCCTCAGATGTTCGGCCTGTTCTTTCAGTATGGTAAGGCAGGAAAGCCTGGCCTTGGCGATGCGAAACTCTTCATCTTCCTTGCTGGTGCTCTTAACCCTGGCAGCCTTTATCATGCCCTCCATGCGCTCGCGCATAATGGCATTTCTCGCTTCATAGATTTCCGGCCGACTCATATCCTTCGGATTTTTTTGGTTCAGCTTTTGTTCAAGCTTCATGGCTTTTTCAAAATGATTCGCGGCGGCGGTTGCGGCATCCTTTCTTTTATCGAGACTTCGATTGGTATGATTCTCGGCAAATTTCCTCATATCGCCATTATCGTCCCGGGCCAGGCTCCTGTAGCGCAGAACCTTGGATTCCATGTAGTTCGCATCCTGAAAATAATAATCGCATCTCTCTGTAAAGGTGGTATTGGCCATCTTCATACGGATATTTTCCTCTACGAAGTCCCGGGTTTTGACACCTTCCTGCAGATGCTCCATATCTCCCAGTCCCTTATTTTTCTGCCATTCCGGCAACACCTGCTGCTTGTGGTCTTTCACGTAGCGGTCCGCTTGCTGCCTTTTCATATAATTCTCAACATCCGTTGTTTCTCTTTTATGCTTGGCTAATCCGCTTTGCAGCTCATCAAAATCACTCATAAGAAACCTCCCGTTCATTTTAATGCTGTATCATACCTGCTGTTCTTTTAACACTAATGCATAAGGAACCATATTGCAACTCTTATCAAACCTCGTTCATGATCCCCATGTGAGTATAAACAAAACACATGGCTATGCCGATCGGCGCAAATGAGGCCGAGTTCGATACCAGAAACGTGAAGCTGATTCCAAAGATCATAGTAAGGGCACATATGCACAAGGGGATCAGTATCCCGCCCCGGCTGTGATCCCTGCATCTGGCAAGACAGAGGAACCCTGCCAAAAGAAAGATTGCAAAAGCAACATACATGGGGATGAACAAAACTCCCCTGTGGTATGTCACAGTTTCATCATAATGGAATATCCAGCCGGTGAAGATATTGATAAGAACCAGGGCTGTACCTATCATCCCGGGAAGATACTCAAAGGCAAACCGCGTCCGTCCGGAAAGGCCTTCATGTTTAAATCTTACACGGCAATAATGAAGCCATGACACGGCAGCAAGCAAAAAGCCCGCATAAAAAACGGTCATGCCAAATGTGGCAAGCATCCTGCTGTGAGGAAACATTTTTTGATCGGAGAGGTAACCCAGCATATCCCCGGCGGCCATGACAATCGTTAAGATCATAAGCATCAAAAAAGAGTTTAAATCGGGCCTGCCCTTCTCTCCGTGGCGAAATAACAAAATGATAACACCCAGTATCATAAGAATGGTGCCGGTATCCATTATTAGTGTAGCATAATCCCTGTTAGTAAGATAGAACATATGACTCACCCTCCGATCACAACATTTTTCTCGAAAAACTTGACCGGTGTCTCATCCCTTTGCTTAACAACATAATCAAATTCAATGTCCAGACAAAGTTCTTCGGAAATCATCCGTATGTCCTCAGAGAGCATATTGATAAGTCCTCTGGTGTCTCCATAAATCACTGTAATACAATTCGTATCATCAAGCTTCACGGTATCACACTGATCAGGAAGGATTTCTTTCAGCATCCTGAAGAAATCGGACAGATCCTTTTTCTCGGGCAGATGGTAGCGTATCAAAAGATGGGGCTCATATTCGCCAGCCTTTATCTTCTCACTTAAAAGCTTCAGATAGTGGATATTGAAGAATCCGCTTCCTTCGTCGGTAAAACCGACCTTTTGGGAAATCATGATAAAAAGTATGACGTTTGCTATAGCATTTCCCAGAATAAATCCTGAAATCGGCGTCACCCATTCCAGGATCGTACCCCACAGAATGGGAACCAAATAAAACCAGATACTGAAAAACCGGGCCTGCCCGTTTTCTTTTCTGTAACGCGCATACTGATAGATCGCCAGAATCAGATACAGATAACGTATCAGATTATAAACTGTGTATAGACCCATCTCATGGTACATTTTGTTTCCATCATAGTACCATATGATGCCGGTAAAAATATTAACAATGCTCAGGACTATAAGTATCACAAAGGGAATCATATAGAATTTCATCCTTCTTATCAGATAGTCCCTGTTGTCGTGTATCGTCAAAAAAACATACAGCAGCAGGAAAAAAAGCTGTATGGTAAGGCTTAGCTCCAGTATGGTCTCAATGGATACCACAAGGGCCAAGGATCCCGGGCTTTCCGGTCCTTCAAAAAATTCAATAACAAGTCCGGCAACAGCCTCCACAAAAGCTGCTATTACCATGAACAAAAAGATGGTATCCGCTTTTTTCCCGGAGCGACTTCTCCATAAAGTCATGATCAGGACTCCGCCCATCAAAAGAGCAGCCGCCAGATTAACATCCACATCTCCAATAATGCTTTGATCGATATCAAACATGTCTTAAGCTCCTCTTATCTTTCTTCTCTTCTTCCTGTGTATACCTTTTCTCCGTTTTTATTCGGGAAAAATTTATCGGTAAGCTTTTTTACACCTGCATTGTGGCGTCGTATGACCACTTTGGTTTCTTCGGGATAAAGCTCCACGACCCTCTGGGCAGATTGAAGCATGATATACAGCAGGTTTTTCTGAAAATCGATGCCGAAGGCTGTAAGAAGGCATGGTACAAGCACCTGTGAAGGAAGCTTTCGGACCAAAAGAACTCCATCTATCATTTCATCTGATATGGAGCAGATGGACACCTCCCGTTCAAACCATGACAGCGGAAGATATCCCAGATCCTCCAACAGGCCGGTTTTTCCCTTTATCAGACATTTTTTCAAGAAGCTCCTGTACCTCAGCGGGGGCGTGTCGGACATATCATGAATATATCCGGGAATTTTCTTTCCCGCAGCCATAGCTGCCACCTCTTTTAATTCGCCTGCGCTGACCACTATATTCAAGGACTCACTTTGTTTTGCGTTGAATCCGTGGGAGGTGAAAACAGCATTGACCTTTTCATCACCGGTCTCATACAGACTCTCTACGGCTCCATCTTCACTGACGGCTTTGCCATACTCAGACATCAAAAGCTCTGTCGCCTCATCATCTTCTGATACAAAGGAATGTATGAGGATTTTGGTGTCTTCTTCACTATCATAATTCAACAGTTCATACACCATGGCTCCCACCGGGTTGCTCTCATGATCCAAAACCCCAAGCCCATTAAAAAAGCGGCGTCCGAGATTACATTTGAGATCCTCACTGATCATTTTGGAAAAATCATCCGTATTCTCTTCTGTGATCTTAACCAATTCCATGTCTTTCATCGAAACCTCGTTTATCAGGT
>CADBQK010000448.1 GCA_902796775.1 uncultured Lachnospiraceae bacterium | reverse complement strand
TTTTTTGAGATTCCCAAGCTATCATCAGTACATACCGATACAGAAAGGAGTTTCACATGAAAAAAGCTATTGCCTTCGCACTGACCCTTGTTCTTCTTTTGTCTCTTTGCGCCACTGGATTCGCGGCCCCGCTCAGAGCTTCTGCACAGGATGCCGAAGCGCAGATTAATCTCATTTTCCAGAACTTCAGTGCCTGCAGACAGGATGACACAAACGGAGTATGGTTCTACACGGTTACGGATTTGGACCATAACGGGCGTTTGGAACTTCTGGCCTCAGCAATTCAGAACAACAGCCTCGAGCCAGCGACTATGGTCTGGGAAATGAACGCCGACAGCAGCGCATTGCAGCCCTGCAAGCTGAATACTGCGGGAAATGAGGTCTTTGCGAATATTCTCTCGGACAGCGCAGAGACCTATTATGACAAGGACAAAGACGCCTGGTTCTACATCATCGATGACTATTATCCTGTTTCTGGCAGCGAAGCATATGTGTTGAAAAATGCGGTGCTTCTCAAAGACGGTACTATGGATTATGGCTCGCTGGCCTACGAATATATCACTTCCTCCGGCAGTAGTTTTATGGATACGGAAAACAAATCACTCAGCGCGGAAGAGTTCAACGCCATTGAGGACACAGTTTTCCAAGGCAGCCAGAAGAGCGGAACATACTTCGAATGGTTTTCAGCAGGTTATGCTACTCAGGTCAGTATTTTCCAGGACAGCTATGCAGTCTTTACCGGAGATAAGGCCCCGTCTGAGGACTTTGCAGCAAGGCGAACCTACCCGAAAAACTTCCTCACCGTAACCAAGAATCCGACTAACGAGAACCATATACCAGGTGAAAGTGCAGTATTTACTGCCTATGCCAATGCTTACACCAAACTACAATGGGGCTTTGTCTCCCCCACCGGTGCGGAATTCACCGTCGACGAATTTGCTATCAACTTCCCCAAATCGGCTATTAGTGGCAGTGACAGCACATCCATCACTATCTTTAATGTCTCGACGGATATGAGCGGCTGGAGCGCTTTTTGCGACTTTACCGACGGCAACCGTACAGTCCGGACCAATCAGGCCTGGCTGTATGTGACCAGCGAAAAGACTGTCGAGAATGTCGATGAGATCTTTTACACCTGGTTCTATGACGGTGCATGGGTATGCCCTGACTGCGGCAATGTCTGCTATGGGGATTACTGCCCTACCTGCGGTTTCAATCTCTGGGAAGTCTGGTACGAATACTACGATGATAATGCCTACATCGATATGATCGAACAGTATTATGTTGTCGACGACAGCGACGACAGCGATGACATCGTTGTGGACATCGATGAAGACACCGTAAGCTACTATCCTAGCGCACAGTATGATGGCGGATATGAGTATGACTACGACGATGATATTCAACTCATGATTGATGACGACGATTACTTCGTGAAATCATGGAGCCAACTTGAGGACGATTGGGATCTGTACGACTGACGTATCTCTGAACCAGTAGAAGAGCCATTCTCTTCCGAAATCATATTATAATCTGCACACAATTACTGCCTCAGGATCACTTTTCTGTAATCCTGAGGTAGCATTGTTTTTTTCGCTTGCAAACTACTTCTTTGCCAGCGGGCACACAGAAAAATCATATTCCTGAAGATTAAGCATCCTCTCGACACAAGCATCACATATGTTTTTTTGCTATAAGCCAAATGGCTGCGCCCTCCGTATTGGAAGACACAGCCGTTGTTTTTAGCTTTTATTATCCGTAAATTTGCTCATTTGCTGGGCTCAGATTCCTCTTTCTTGCGGCGGTACATGAAGAGATACACTGCCGCAGTTGTGATAAAGCTGATGCCCACTACAGCCGCCCAGAGTCCCACATTGTTCAGATCGCCGGTGCCGGGGCCTGTAGTTCCCTGCCGCCCGTCAACCAGGACAATGGCTCCGCCGATCGTGTAGTCAGCAGCAATCGTGAAGTAGTGCCAATCAGTGTTCAGTTCATAGCGGGTGAACACTTATGTAGTTGAGGCTTAGAATTTTGCTATAATACGATTTCGATAGTTGATCCTAATTCGGCACTGTGGTAAAATGATATTAGAAGGCTTCAGGGAGGGTAAACGAAGTGGACCGGAATAAGAAACATGCCATTCTTCCAATTGCAATCGGAACTTTTCTTATACTTCTGGCTCTCAGCGGCGGAATACTTGTTTCTCGATATTTGGACAAGTCTGTTGCCACACCAGAACCGACCTCTAAAGTCATTGTTGTGCCGGCTCGAACTCCCGGGCCATCAGTAACGCCAACAATCAGTTCGATCAAGCTCTATACACTTGGTGCGGAGATCGGGTCAGATGGTTTCACTGCATATATTGGAGATCGGGCACTGACCCTATCTGTCGTAGTTGAGCCAAAAATGCTCAACCTTCCTGTGTATTGGGAGATGTCTGACCCTGAATCAGCGAGCTTGAAAATGAGCGATGATCGATTAAGCTGTTCATTTACGCCTCTGAAGCCTTCAGGGAAGAATGAGCTGACTGTGCGCTGCTATGGTGCACAGGTAACTATTCCTGTATATTTGTGGGACAAGTAACATCTTCCTGTATACACAATGCGCAACCTTTGCTGCCTTGATTGTTTTTTGTACAACTTTTGTTTTCTTATACAATTTTTGTTTTCTAAGGAAACGCTGAACAAAAGCCCAACTTGATTCTTTACCAGATTTCGCATTGGCTGTCCCCTACCCCTGGGAACATACCAACTCTGCAAGGGGGAATTTTGCAGACAAGGCGTCATCTGATAATATTGTTATATTTCATTACTACTGTTTTGTCAAATCTTTTTCATAAAATGATCAGAGGGACGGCAGACATAGCTGCCGTCCCTCATATAGGTTAGGTTAAAGCATTAAGGATTCGGGATGAATCTGATATTATTGTTGGCAGCGTATTCTTCGACCGATCCGCCACCTGGTGCAATAATGGTCAAGTTCGCTTTGCAATTTTGGAAAGCATCCAGCCCGATTTCAACATTTCCAACAGGGATCACCACGGTATCAAGCTCTGTGCAGTTTATAAAAGCCCGGTCTCCGATGCTAAGTAGACCGTTGCCAACGAATACAGCCTCCTCCATGCTGTTTCCAGCGCAGGCCTCTTCCTCCAGGACGGCGAGATCACTCGGGAAAACCACTCTGTTGATCGAGGACAACTGTTCCACAGTCAGATCCGGGGAAACAGAACGCCCATTTAAAGTGGAGAAAAGCCAGACAATGTGTCCTTGCGGCATGTACATCTTAAAGCCTGAGCCTGAAGGCTGCCAAGTTCCAACAGATTCATCCCACCAATTCAAATCCGCTCCCTCAATATTCTGAGAGAACTGATAACGTCCAGATTCCGGCACTACAAACCAAGCAGGAAAAGTGCTGGCCACCTGAGTCCCCATCGTTACGGTCGGCAAAGCGTCTGTTCCTGCAAGAACTGTAATGCCACAATTGTTCCCGTTCTGATTTTCAACATAAGCAAATACCTTTTCTCCTGCAACTGCATGGAATCCAAACAAATAGCTGCTCTGCCTGGCTCCTCGGTCCATGCTTGTGGCATTGTCATAACGGATCATTGCTGATGTCGCTCCGGTAACCTGCATGGCGTAAACGCCGTTCGCTGGCGCTTCAAAATAGAACATTTTTTCCCGGTTGCTGTTCCATTCTACTGTGTTGCCCATATCCAGAGCTGTAAAATTGTTCAGGCTACTATTAAATACAACCGTATGGTAGTTAGCCTCCTGCGCAATGATTTGCCCATTCTTGATCAGGACTGCCTTGTAATAGATGGTCGTCCCCGGGGCGAAATCCTTGACTGTGGCAGTAGTTCTGTCTCCATATCTCTTGATTTCTTTCAATTATTAATTACTATTTTTCAGGCGTTTGTTGGTCAAAATTTGGTCACGGCGCAAAAAAAGCCCCTGAAACAGGGGCTTTTCGGGCTTTTGGCATTATTCCCACTCGATGGTTCCGGTGGGCTTC
>CADBQK010000447.1 GCA_902796775.1 uncultured Lachnospiraceae bacterium | reverse complement strand
TGGAAACAACCGGTGTCTCGGTTTTTGCGTAGGCTTCTTCGATGGCTTTGATCTCATCCTTGGTCATGTCCACTGCGGAAAAAACAAAGTCCACCGTCGCAGCAACCGCTTCCACGTCACTAACGTTCATGACGACCAGTTTTTTAACAGCTTCCGGCATCGGGGTATCCATTTTCCAGCGGCCGCCGACGGCTTCTTCGTACGTTTTACCGGCGCTTCTTGCGCTCGCCGCCACGGTTACGACTTCAAACCACGGATGGTTTTCCAGAAGAGAGATGAATCTCTGTCCCACCATGCCAGTTGCTCCTAAAATACCCACTCTTAATTTATTACTCAAGGGTAAACACTCCTTCCATAAAAATCTTCATATCTTTTTACTTTCAGTTTCTAAGGCATTCTTTCTGAAGGCAATCTTCAGAATATAAGTCAAAAGCTGCAGAGTCCTCTTCTATTATTGAATCCCTATTGGCGGATCAGGCAATTCCTTCATAAAAAAGCTTTTCTCCAATGTGAATGGGATAAACCCTGTCGTCCGCCCCGTCATATCTTCAGTTCCAAAATCTATCTTCTTCCCGGACAATGAATAACGAGGTCCATCCTTCTGTAGTCTCTGATTTGTTCCTCAGTAAATCACTGACAAAAAATAAAAGAACTTTCCATGCAGATAAAAATAATCTACATGAAACACCTGTGAACAATTTCTATAATTCTGTCCTGCTGCTCCGGCGTCATCTTATTATCACTCGGCAGGCACAGACCTCTCCTGAAAATATCAGCACCAACGTCGATTCCCTCACCCTTAATATACGCATTTGTACGGCTTCTTCCATTTCCCTCTGTCGTAATAAACGCATTCACCTGATATATCGGCTGCATATGCATCGGCTTCCAGATTGGCCGTCCTTCGGCATTGAATTTTAAAAGAGCTTCAAGTATCTCTGTCGGACACGATTTTCCTTTCTCTGAAATAAAAAGCGCATTCTTATTATCACGGACCTGTTGGCACATGCCATCTTCATCTATGATCATACAGCTTAACCAGTAGTTAGGCTCTGCGTTTTCAGCATCATAAGGATTCATCTGCACCGGAAGATCCTTAAAGCCTTCTTTATATCTTTCATAAATTGCTTTCTTCTGGGCAATATGCTCGTCCAGATATGGAATCTGGCCTCTGACAACACCTGCGATGATGTTGCTGATCCGGTAGTTATACCCTATTTCTTCATGCTGGTACCAGGGAGCATCTTCACGGCTCTGGGTACTCCATTTTCTCACTTTGTCCGCATCTTCTTTGCTGTTTGTCAGAAACATGCCGCCAGCTGAGCCCGTGATGATCTTGTTGCCGTTAAAGCTTATGGCGTTATAATGCCCCAAGCTGCCGGTCTCAACCCATGACCCTTTGCATCTGTACCTGGCGCCAAGGGATTCTGCCGCATCTTCCACGATCAAGGCTCCATGCGCATCACAGATGTCTTTGATCTGTTCCATCTTCCCTGGCGTTCCGTAAAGATGTGCGACAACGACCAGCCTGACATCGGGATATATTTCAAAGGCTTTTTGCAGAGCCTCAGGACTCATATTCCAGGTATCGTATTCCGTATCAATAAAGACTGCTTCGCCATCCTCATAAGCTATTGGATTGATACTTGCATCAAAGGTGAGGTCTGAACAGAATACGCGATGCCCCTGCAGTGTACCTGCGGAAGGTCTAGCCTGCCCATATAGTTTTTCTCCTGCGAGTTTTGTGGCAAGATGAAGAGCAGCCGTACCACAGGATAATCCTACTGCATATTTCACACCCACATATTCTGCAATCTGCTTTTCAATCTCATTAATATTTGCTCCAACTGTGGAAACCCAGTTTGTTCGGATGGCATCATCCACCCAGCGCTGCTCGTCTCCGTGCATGGTCGGAGAAGAGAGCCAGACCCTGGACGGAAAGGGAGCAATTCCCGAAAAACGGATGTCTGATATTGGATTACTCAAAATTCTATACCTCTTTTTGTATACATTCGATCTATCTATTTATAGATCCAGATTACTCTTTAAAAAGAAAAGAGCCTGGCAACAATTTTTGATCTATCATTTTTTCTCGAGATATTCTCTGCATTGCTTCAGCATTTCTTCCATGGCTCTGCTGCCGGGTGCACCGGTGGTATTTCGTTTT
>CADBQK010000446.1 GCA_902796775.1 uncultured Lachnospiraceae bacterium | reverse complement strand
TATCGTTCCATCCGTCACTTACCGGACTGATTTTCTCCATAATAACACAGTATTATGGAAAGACCGTTGTTCTCAGTGAAACCGGGAAGATTAGCAAACAGAAATTGCCGTCATATTACGTTATCGGGAACACAAATGCGGAAAAGCTGGTTTGCGCTGTGCTGTATTGGCTGTTTAATCTGGCGGCAGATGAAGCATCCAGTAAACGTCATGTTATAGATGAGCTTGGCTTGTCAAAAGTGCTTCTTAAGAAGATAAAGGAGTTTGCAAACCTCACATTCTTGAAAAATGTGCCTGTTGATTTCGACGAAGCAGAACATTTATTTTCCGATTGGTTGAAAAAAACCATTATAGGGGCAGAGTTATATGTTGAACGGGGAGACGATGAGGCGAATGTTAACCCCTTATTTGCCATGATGGGAATTGCTCTGAATGTTGCGGAGGATTCATTTCCGGTTTTAATCAACGAGTGCATAGTAAGAAGCATGTATATCTTGCTTCGTATATGTGATGTGGTTAAAGAGCGAGGCATTAAATCATTTGCAGAATTATATCAAGTACCGGTCGATGCTGTTTTATCCACGGATGAGCGTGTTCTGTCAAAAATGTGCATGATAGCCAGCGCATCATTTGCCGGGGCAAATATCGCAGGGGCTGTATTAAAAGGAATAAAAGGGAAAAAGGCAAACGGTAAAAAGTTTACCGAGGCCTTCTTTGCCGAGTTGAATGTTGCTGGTATTGGTCGATTCATTTTTGCTTGTGCAGCTGATAGTAAATACTGGGGAGCAGATATCCGTATACTGCTTCAAAAGAATAAAAAGACCAGCAGGAAAGCAGCTCCTCAACAGGAAGAGCATATAGAGGAAGATAGTGCGTTCCAATCCCTCTTGCTTGATGCCATCCAGGCGAGGATATTGTATTGCCTTGAAGCGGTCTCTGTTCAATATGATATTCAACATACAACAAAACCGGAAAGTGCTGAAAAGAAGAAACTATGGCTGAATTCCTGGAAGCAGATTATTGTCAATGGAATAGGAGCGCCACAGGAACTTGCGGCAAAATACTTTGTCGAAGATGAAACAGTTTTATACGATGGAATATATGAATTGGCAAAAGACAAGAGTAACTGGGGATGGTTTTATCTTTTATCTCAGGAACTGGCATTGTTTAAGCCATATAGTGCACTCGGAACACCTGATGACAAGGAATTTAAGAAGCTGAAACCGGAGTCTGACTATCTGAGGGATCAGTTCGTACGCCGTCAAACGATAGCAACTCAAAAAGAGATGGATTCGATTATTAAGAGCTATTCGAAATATAGCGGATACGTTAGCGGTCGTACACAAAACAAGATTATCGGTACCGGCGTCGCTGCAATCGCAACTGTTGCGACAGGTGGACTTGCTTTAACATTTGCACCCGGAATCGCAGCAGCTATTGCGGGAGAAGCGGTGATAGGACTTCACGGCGCTGCTTTAACGAGTGCAAGCCTTGCATTTGTTGGAGGTGGTTCTTTAGCTGCGGGTGGACTGGGAATGGCTGGTGGTACGGCAATCATTACAGGCGGTGGAGCCCTAATTGGGCTGGTAAGTTCCGGGACCGCTTCGGCCGCAGCGGTGTTGCTTCAAACACCAAGTGAATATTGGGTGCGCCAAAGCTCAAAACTTCTTACATATTGTAGTTGTGTTCTCGGGGACTGTTTAAAGGATAAGAGTTCTGTATTGACGATTTTGAAACAGCTTGACATTACCTTGGAAACGGCGCAGCAGGAGCTCAGTGAAATAAAAGCTGAAAAGAACGATCTTGATAAGGATCTTATAAAGAAAACCGAGGAATACATTTCATACCTGAAAAAATGCCGGAGTGAATTGCAAAAAATGTCAAAATGAATACGGCTAAGGAGAAATAAATGAGACTGTTAGGTAATATTTGTTGGTTTATTTTCGGCGGGTTCATCAGCGGCATGGCCTGGGTTTTATCAGGTGCTCTATGGTGCATCACCATTATCGGAATTCCATATGGTCTGCAGTGCTTTAAATTTGCAACTATTTCATTCTGGCCGTTTGGCCGGCGGATCGAATACGGCGGAGGTGCTGTATCATTCCTCGTGAATGTGATCTGGTTTCTTGTAAATGGCTGGTGGATGGCACTCGGTAATTTTCTGATTGGATGTATCTGGTGTATTACGATTGTTGGGATTCCGTTTGGAAAGCAGTTCTTCAAAATCGCAAAGCTGGCACTGAGGCCGTTTGGTGCATATGTTGTCCGGATTTAACGAATCTGTGGAGTTATGCGAAGGAGCTGATTATCTATGTTGAACTCACAATTGATCAACGGTGTGATGATTGACTGGGACAAGATAGATCATGGCAGTTATCTACGAAATATCGAAGCAATCAACAGTGTAGATCATATCGTCTTCACACATCCTGTCACATTCTTCGTTGGTGAGAACGGCAGCGGTAAATCTACTCTGCTGGAGGCAATCGCCATAGCTTACGGCTTCAACCCGGAAGGCGGAACACGGAACTATAACTTTTCTACCTACGATTCACATTCTTATCTTTGCAATGCGATCCGTCTGTCCCGGGGTGTTCGTCGCGCCGGATATGGATATTTCCTTCGCGCAGAGAGTTTTTATAACGTTGCCACAAAGGAAGAAGAATACAGCAGAGAACCGGGCGGCAAGCCGCAGCATTTTCATGAGAAATCCCATGGGGAGAGTTTCCTGGCACTTGCACAGAATAGCTTCCGGGCGAACGGACTGTATCTGCTGGATGAACCGGAAGCGGCGCTTTCCCCGCAGCGGCAGCTTACACTGCTTATGGAAATCGACCGGTGTGTGAAGGAGGGGTCCCAATTTATTATTGTGACACACTCACCCATCCTGCTCGGTCTTCCTGGTTCGGAGATCCTAAGCTTTGACGATGGACCGATCCATTCGTGTGCATATGAAGAGACAGACAGTTATCAGGTGACATCCATGTTTATCAATAACAGGGAACAGATTTTGAGAAGACTTTTGGAGGAAGACAATGATTAAGGTTTGTTGCTACAGCAGATGCACTACCTGTACGAAAGCCCTTAAATGGCTGGATGAGAACGAAATTGAGTATGAGACTGTCGACATCAAGGCGGATCATCCCGATGAGAACACTATTCGGAAGTATTATGCTATGAGCGGCCTTCCGCTCAAACGTTTCTTCAACACAAGCGGGATTCCGTACCGTGAGATGGAGCTTTCGAAGAAGCTGTCGGATATGAGCGAGAATGAACAGCTTGCACTCCTTGCTACGGACGGCATGCTGGTAAAACGGCCGCTCCTTGTTGGGGATGGTTTTGTACTCACCGGGTTCAAGGAAGCTGAATGGATTGAGAAGCTGAAATGATCCACACTTGAAGGAGATGCATAAGATTGGGTTATTGTGCGGTTATGGAGGATGAAGAATGATCCGGCCGATTGTAAAAGACGTTTTCTTTCTTGGACAGAAGTCTGAAGATGCCACAAGGCAGGATCTTTCCGTGGGGCAGGATCTGCAGGATACTCTCCAGGCTGTTATGAAGTGACCTTTGTCAAGAGATAAAAAATCTATTTCTCTTATTAATCACATAATCACATTGTTTTCTTGACAGCATATGGAAGGAGCCCTGATTTAACAGTTTCCGGCATTTGGCCATTCTGTTATTCGTGGATTGGGTACCAACAGGCTAATGGTTTCGCCGAAAGTCCTGCTATCTAACGTCGTGGATCACGGTTACCCGTGCCAACATAGCCCAGTCGCAGATGACTTAAACCTTTCAGTGATCACAGCTCCTTGCAGATACTGTCAGTATGGTATTTCTCAATGAGCTACATGTCCTCAGAGGCCTGCCTGTTCCTAGATTTGGAACCCGAGGCCCATAGCATAGTCGCCGAAGGGTATCCTTGACGGGGCCTGACCAGGATGCTATGATCCTTTCCCCGACGGCTCAGCCTGGTTCCGTCTGTTCCTGAGTTTATCGCCGTCGGCCGATGCCTGACAGCATCCTGGGCAGGTTCAGTCAAGGACGACGGACGGAAACGACTTATTTGGGGATTATGACACCTTTAATCCTATATTCTCAGTCATCATACCCCAGACATAGCAGGCAAGTTCTCTTGCTATGGCTGCAATGGCGACGTTGTGTTTCTTTCCGTGGCGTATCATTCTGTAGTATTTTGCACGCATGCGGATGTTTGCCATGTCTGCATATGCTATAACACCTGCCGGATTACCTTTCTGACGTGTCTGCAATGCTTTCGATTTGTGACCGACTTTACCTTTACAGATGCCTTGTGCTGCTTCTATCAGCAGGCACCTTAGGTGGTTGTTCCCGGCCTTACTGATGCCGGTCCGGTGAACCTTTTCACCACTGGAATTCTCTCCGGGTGCCAGACCCAGGTATGCACCATAGGTATTACCCTTGGCAAATCGGGTAAAATCACCAGTCTCTACGACCAGCGACAACGCACAATGTGTTTTGATCCCGAGAAAGCAAGTCAGTTTTTTGACCTTTTCCTTATACTTTGCCATACCTGCCAATTCATCGATCCTGGCATCCAGACGTTCTATCCTGGCAGCCAGGGTGTCGTATGAAGCCATATATTCATCCAGAGTTTCCCTGAGCAGTGGTGATAGTTCGAGCGTTCGAAGCCACCTTAGATGTTTCAGAGTCCATTTAGTACCTTCATAATAATGACCATTGTGAAGACAGTAGGATCCGATCCTTTGCTTGATCCTGGTCAGGTCAGCTTTATGGTTATCACGCATACGAATGTATTCCTTGACGGCAGCGTCCTCGTCGTCCGGTATATATACCGAATGATAGCCTCCATGCCCCAGGCACTGAGCGATCATTCTGGCATCACGGGCATCTGTTTTTACCCGATTGCCCTGCGGAGTCAGTATAGTAGTAGGCGCCAGGATCTCACATTTTACTTTGGAGGAAATCAGTTGTTTATATAGAGAATAACCCAGGCAGCCGGCCTCATAGCCGCACACAATGTCATAATCATTGTCGAGTCCGAGTTTTCGCTGCAGGTCTATAATGAATGCAAGTATATATTTATAATCTGCAGGTATCTGAGTGGATGCAAGAAAGCGGTCTTCTTCACCGATCTTGGGCTCAAGGGCACACAGAGCATACGTTTTACTATGGACATCCATACCGATTTTGATTATTCTTAACATAAGTGGCCTCCTTTGTATGCGGTAATCCCCGCTGTTCTATTGTTTGTCGCTAAACATAGATTATACGGGTAAATCCACG
>CADBQK010000445.1 GCA_902796775.1 uncultured Lachnospiraceae bacterium | reverse complement strand
GATATAGACAAACACTCCGGCAGTCGCAATGGAGCAGAGCACGCGTCCCACCAGCGTGCAGCAGTTCATAAAGCATCCCAGGAACTGCTTAAAACTCATCTCATGGTAAATGACCGTAGAGATAAAGAAGCCAAATGCACAGCTCAGGGCGCCAACTTCTGTCACCGTTCCGATCCCGGCGATCAGGCAGTAAATGGTCGCCACCGGAAGGAGGATCGCCCAGAAATTCCGCCGGAACTCGTACCAGACCTTACCCCAGCCGCCCCAGCCGGTTTTGGGAAAGTTCCTCTTTTTGCTGATATAAAGAGAGATCGCAAGCTCCACCGCGCCCATCATCAGGCCGGGAAGCAGACCGGCTGTCAGGAGCTTTCTTGCAGAAGTATTCATGTATACCGCAAGGATCACCAGTCCGCTGGACGGGGGAATGATCGGTCCGATCACGGAGCTCATCTCAGTTACCGCCGCAGCATAGCCTGCCGGATACCCCTCTTTTTTCATCATGGGGATCATAAGAGACCCGATTGCAGCCGTATCTGCGTTTGCCGACCCGGATACGCCGGCGAAGATCACGGACGCAATGACATTAATGTGGCTCAGGTATCCCGGGATCCATCCGATGGCGGCTCTTCCAAGATCCACGATACGGCTCGTTATGCCCCCGCAGTTCATAACTTCTCCCAACAGGAAGTAGAATATGATGCAGATGTAGGTCTCTTTTCCGATACCCTGCGCCAGGCTCTGCGTAAACACAGAGAGCGGAACGCTTCCCGGGAAGATCAGCGCGTAGGCGATCGATGCCCCGGCGAGAGAGAAAAAGATCGGCACCTTCAGGAAAAGGAAAAAGAGCATGAACCCGAAAAGCACCACCAGCTTCAGAATCAGCAGTTGATTCGGTGTCATCTTCCTCCCTCCCTTCTCTCCGCTTTTTCATCCCGGATCCTTCTCGCTTCGTCCAGGGCACTGCAGATGAACCACAGAACCGCACACACCATAAACGGCACATAGCGCATGCTTTCATCCCACCCGAGCGAAGTAGCGACCAGGCCGGTATTGGAGGCAGCCGCAGACCGCGCAGAGAAGAAAAAGCCCACAGATACGATCATTGCGGCAAAGGCAATGATATGCTGAAGCACCCGCATTACAGGCTTCGGAATCAGCTTGTCCGCATAGTCCATGGCAAGATGTTTCCGGTTCAGCCACAGCCACGGCAGAGCAATGCATGTGAGCCACAGCAGGAAAAAAATATTCAGGTCATTGAGCCAGACCAGTGTATATTTGATAAAGTACCGTGTTGTTACCTGGAGCAGATTCAGAGCCAGCAGTGCTCCGATCAGACAGGCCATGCAGAGCTGCATCACAAAGGACAGCCGCTCCCGAACCGTATCCAGCATATTTCCCCCTCCTGCTCCGGCTCTCAACAGAGCCGGAGCCGTTTCGTCTTCAGTATCTGACAGCAATTACTTGTTCAGAGCCTTGATCTCGTCGTAGAGGCCCTCGCGGAACAGATCGCCTTCAAAGGTACGGCCGATCTCCTCAGCAGACTTTAAGAATGCCTCCTTGTCAAACTCTACGAACTCAATGCCCGCATTGATCAGGTTTTCTTTGGATTCTTTATAGGATTCTTCCACAGAAGCAGAATTCACTTCGTAGGCCTTCTTTGCTGCTTCTTCGATCCAGCCCCTCTGAGTGTCATTCAGTTTCTCCCAGGTGTTTCCGGAAAGCCAGAGGATATTTGCCTGCTGGATATAATCAAGCTCCATGTAATACTTCTGGACCTCATAGTAGCTGTTGTTCCAGAGAGAGATCAGATTGTTGTCCTGGCCGTCAGCGATGCCGTTTTCCAGGGAAGCATAGAGCTCACTGGTGCTGATGGAAACAGGGTTGGCACCCCAGGCCTTCCACACAGTCAGGCTGGAGATCGCCTCCGGGACGCGGAGCTTCAGTCCCTTGATGTCATCCGGAGTTTTGACCGGCTTGTTGGACGTGGACAGGCCGCGGGGCCAGTTCAGGCAGATCGCTCCTGCATAATGAAGATTGTTCTGCTCCTCCACCGGCTTCAGCATATCCTTAAGAAGATCGGAATCCAGGAATTTCTGGTAATGATCCATGCTTTCGAAAATGAACGGAACTACCAGCGCGTTGAAATCCTGGGCGCCCTGAAGTGTGGAGGCAGTGTCAAAGGCCGTGCTGAACATATCCAGCGTTCCTTCTTTCATCATTGCGTAATGCTGGGTCGTGTTGCCGAGAGTGGAAGCCGG